>JBIKJU010000002.1:0-47369 GCA_044360745.1 Chitinophagales bacterium | reverse complement strand
AACGAGCTAAAAATACCTTGCACAGATCTAAAATTAAGTGGAAACTCTAAAAAAACATGAAGCATACTTAATAACAACAAAGCTTTTAGTCCTACTATATAGTCATAAAAATACAAGCCTACGCTTGCAACCCATGCTATGAAAATAGTTATTAGCCATTTTTTAGATACTTCATGCCATTTTATGACTGATGTTTTTGAAAACCAATTGAGGTAGTGATAAGTGTAGGCAAATGCAATCAACCGCATCACACTATATCCTGCTGTAGAATTGAAAATTGTATCCATGTCTGGATTATTTACTCCACCAAAATATAGCAGATATTGATTTACAAAATGAAATGTTGTAGAGACTAAATTTTCGCGAGCATAAGTAGATATAGTGTAAAAATCAAAGCGGGGCTGATAAATAAAAAAAGATACTGCACATGCAGTAAACACAAGCACAGAAATAAGTCCTGTTATACTTTTGTTTTTTAAAGCACCTTGTATAATAAACAAAGCAGTAAATAAAAATACATGTATTATAGTTGGTAGCAAAATGGCGAATAGAATTAAAAACAATGGCATGTCTATGAACAAAAGTCCAAGAAAAAAAATAACAGTGATAGTTATCACTTTATGAAAAAATGAAGGGAAGGCAATCATAGCTATAGCACTTGCAAAACCCACAAACATAAAGTAGGCACTCACTTTTGGATCTACATCAGTAAATATAAACCCCAACATCACCACTACCAAACATAAAAGAGATAGCCACAAATAGTCAAATTTGCCAGTAGAAAAATAATCACGTTTGTGAAGCCATCCTATTTCAGTAAGATAATGCAACGGTCCTAGTATAGCATATGAAAGCAAAAAAAGTTCAAATGGTATTAAGAAAGCTGCTAGACATGCCAATAGCATGAGTCCGATATTGATAATGTCTAGTTGTTTTACTGTCACTTTTTTGATTTATAAGCCAGGTATACTTGGCATAGCACCCATCATTTCCGATTGTACTATACTGTCTGTTTTTTCTAATGCTCTATTGATAGCAGCGGTAAGCAGTTCCATCTTAGCAATTGGGTCTTTTACTTCTATAGACTTTACTTTCCTATTGCCAGTAGTTGTGATTTTAAAACTTGCATCTTCCTCTACTACTTCTAGGGTATCTAATTTAGATTTTACTTCTTCCATTTTAGACTTTAGCTCATTGAGCTGTTTCATCTGATCAAAAAATCCCATTTTATTCTTGTTTTATGATTTCATATTTTCAAACTGGAGCGGAAATCCTACATCGGCATTCTTGCAATGTTGTATTACAGCTTGTAGGTCATCTATTTTTTTTGCAGTTACTCGTACTATGTTGTCCATCTGCGCTGCTTGTACTTTTAAGCCACTATCTTTTATACTCTTCACTATTTTTTTCATGGCATCTTTATCTAATCCGTTTTTTAGTTTCACTTCTTTTTTAATCATTGCGCCACTCCCATAATGTTCTTTACTTAGGTCAAAACTCCTAGGGTCTATACCCTGTTTGCCAGCTCTAGAAATTAAAATATCTATGATTGCATTAAGGCGAAGTTCATTTTCTGTAGTAATATTAAGTACTAAATCTTTCTTATTAAAATCCACTTCAGATTTTGAGCCATGAAAATCATATCTGTTTAAAATTTCTTTACGGGCTACATTGATGGCATTTTCGGCTGTCTGCGGGTCTGTTTTGCTGATAATATCGAAACTAGGCATGGGGTGTATTTTGTAGATGTGCCAAAATAAGGTTTTCTTTATACATATGAAAGAAAGCAAAGAAATAAACTTTGAAAACTAATCAAAAATCAAAAATTTGGTTTTTAGAAAGAAATATCCATATTTGCATTGTGCTACAAGTTAGTACTTCAAAAAAACTCCATTTATTTATTGAAAATCAATCTTAGGAATTTAATTATCCTACAACCCTTTTCACTTTGAAACTATTCAACTATTTATTTTTATTAAACTGAAACTATGTACGACATTCTAGCGCTGAATGACATGCAGCTACCTGAACTTAAGGAGCTTGCTAAATCCCTAAAAATCGCCAATATTGCAAAACTTGAAAAACAAGATTTAATACATAAAGTATTTGATGCTCAAGCTCTGGCTGCAAAAGAGACCACAGAAGATAAATCAATATCTGAAAAAGCTCGCAGACCTCGTATACGTAAAGTAGTAGAGAAAACAGATAAAGAGGAAGCTGTAGAAACGGTAATCTTAGAATCTCAAACTCCGACTCCTATAGAAGAAAAACAAGAACCAAAAGATAAAGTAGTTGCTGTGGAAACAACCAATGAGCAGCCAGAACTTAAGCGCAAATTTATAAAAACTCCACCCAGCCAAAACCAAGAACAAAGACCTCAGCAATTAGCTCAGTCAGAAAATGGCAATAATGCTGATGAAAATAATGTAAAAAGTAACACAGAGCCTTCAGATCAGCAAAAGCAATCTACTGAACAAACCAATCCCAACCCAACCGACAAACCAAAAGACGAAGAAGGCGATAAACAAAATCGTCAACGACAAGGGCAAGATTTTTTCACTGTAGAGTTTGACTCTATCATACCAGGTGAGGGTGTTTTAGAATTGATGCAAGATGGATACGGATTTTTGCGCTCTTCTGATTACTGTTATTTATCATCACCAGACGATATTTATGTTTCTCCTTCACAAATCAAAATGTTTGGAGTAAAAACTGGCGATACCATCAAAGGCTATGTACGCCCTCCTAAAGTTGGCGAAAAATATTTTGCATTAGTAAAAATAGAAACTATCAACGGACGTTTGCCAGATGAGATTCGCGACCGTGTTTCGTTTGAGTATCTCACACCTCTTTTTCCACACGAAAAATTGACGCTTACCACTACTCCAAACGTTCTTACTACGCGTGTTATAGATCTTTTTACCCCAATTGGCAAAGGGCAGCGAGCCATGATAGTAGCTCAGCCAAAAGTAGGGAAAACTACTATTTTAAAAGAAATAGCAAATGCCATTGCCACTAATCACCCAGAAGTATATTTGATAGTGCTACTTATAGATGAAAGACCAGAAGAGGTGACAGACATGGAAAGAAGTGTACGGGCTGAAGTTATCGCCTCTACTTTCGATGAGCCAGCCGAAAAGCACGTGAAAGTAGCCAATGTAGTACTTCAAAAAGCTAAGCGATTGGTAGAGTGCGGACATGATGTAGTGATTGTACTAGACTCTATCACTAGGCTTGCAAGAGCATACAACACTGTTTCTCCATCTTCTGGCAAAGTGCTATCGGGCGGTGTAGAGGCCAATGCCATGCAAAAACCGAAACAGTTTTTTGGAGCAGCGCGAAAAATAGAAAATGGAGGCTCACTTACAGTGATAGCCACTGCACTTATTGAAACAGGCTCAAAAATGGACGAGGTGATTTTTGAAGAGTTTAAAGGAACGGGTAATATGGAATTACAACTCGATCGAAAACTATCTAACAAACGAATCTATCCAGCAATAGACGTAACTTCCTCTAGCACTAGACGCGATGATTTGCTTTTAGAAAAAGATGTAGTGAGCAAAATGAATGTACTTAGAAACCATATGGCAGATATGAACACCGAAGAAGCGATGACCCTTTTGCTAAAACATATGAGAGGTACTAAAGATAATGATGAGTTTTTGGCAGTGATGAATTCGTAGAGAATCTATTTTTTCTTTTTTTTTTCTACCTTTGTCTCTTAATATGGCAAAGTACAAACGCGTGCTGCTTAAACTAAGCGGTGAAGCCCTGATGGGTGAGCAGAAATTTGGTATTGACACAAAAGTAGTGATTCAATACGCTCAAGAAATAAAATCCATTGTAGAACAAGGCATAGAGGTAGCTATCGTGATTGGCGGTGGCAATATCTATAGAGGTATTTCTGCATCTGAGACAGGCATAGATCGTGTGCAGGGCGACTACATGGGTATGCTAGCCACAGTTATCAATAGTATGGCTCTTCAAAGTGGTCTTGAGAAAGAAGGGGTATATACTCGTCTCCTCACCGCACTCGAAATAAAACAAGTGGCTGAGCCTTTTATAAAAAGAAGGGCTGTAAGACATTTAGAAAAAGGTAGAGTCGTAATTTTTGGAGCAGGTACAGGCAATCCGTATTTTACTACAGATACTGCTGCTGCTCTTAGAGCTACCGAAATAGGAGCCGATGTGATTTTGAAGGGCACAAGAGTAGACGGTATATATGATAAAGACCCCGAAAAACACGCTGATGCTATTAAGTTCCAAACTATAACATACACAGAAGCTATTGGCAAAAAACTAAATGTTATGGATATGACAGCGTTTACACTTTGTCAAGAAAACAACATCCCCATCATCGTATTTGACATGAACACCGAAGGTAATCTACAGCGAGTAGTGTTAGGCGAGGAGGTAGGAACGCTAGTGAAGGCGTAGGTGTAAGCCCAGCCCACAGAAACTCGCAAAACTTTGAGGAGTAATAATATGAGTAAACGCATCTGGATAAGCATTGAGGAAGGCTTGTGAAAATTTATGTTTTTGGATAGTTTTATTTTTCTTAAAAAAGTATGAAAATTTCCACTATACCGGAAAAATTAATGGAAATTATTCCAGTAGCTTAATCATCAAGCATAAAAAAGCCACGCTCGTGGGCGTGGCTTAAATTTTCAAGAATCAATATGTCTGTGAAACCAAATCTTAATTCCAGAAGCAATATCCGTTTTCAGCAATAAGCTTGTCAGCTACTCTTCTTCTGATTTCTTTTGTGTTGACCATTTCGTATTTTGTATATCGTTTGATACCCATAGCCATCAAACGGAGTTCATCGCCCGAAGCGAAAGAAGCCAAACCTTTTCTTCCATTGGAGTTTATTCTGTCCATAGCATCAAAGAAGAAGCATTTCACCATATCTACATACAATTGAGAAGCTTCTAAACCATGCAAGTTGATTAGTTTTTCTGCACGCAATAAGGCAGATTCCATAGTGAAAATATCGATCAATACATCTGCTGCGTTCATTAATATTTCTTGCTCATCTTTGAGTTTCATCATTAGTTTTTGTACAGCACCACCAGCTACCAACAAGAATGCTTTTTTTGCATTTTTTAGCGCGATGCGCTCAACACCAAAAACATCATCAACATCTGGAGAGCTAAAGTCTGGCACACTCATCAATTCTTTTTGGATAGCCATTCCTGGAGTCATAAGGTCTATTTTGCCATTCATCGCAAATTTGAGCAATGCATCTATAGACAACATTCTATTAATTTCGTTAGTGCCTTCAAAAATCCTGTTTATACGAGCATCTCTGTACGCCCTAGCCATCGGATATTCTTCAGAGAAGCCATATCCACCATGCACTTGCAATGCCTCATCTACTACAAAGTCCAAAACTTCCGACCCAAGTACTTTTAACATTGCACATTCGATTTGAAACTCCTCTGCACCGCCTGTAAAATATTCAGTCATAGTTTTTCCAGCAGCTTTCAAATCATGCTCTTCTTGATTTATCCAGCCACACACACGCCATGATGCCGACTCCGCTGTCCATATTTTGATAGCCATTTCGCCAAGTTTGTGTTTGATTGCTCCAAAATTAGCGATAGGTGTTTTGAATTGTTGTCTTTCATTGGCATATTTCACAGCTTGGTCAAGAGCTCTCTTTGAGCCACCTAGTACTCCATTACATAATTTGTAGCGTCCAATGTTCAAGATTTGGAATGCGATTTTATGTCCTTTTCCAATTTCTCCTAAAAGGTTTTCTACTGGCACTTTCACGTTGTTGAAAAACACTTGGCGTGTGCTTGAAGATTTGATACCCATTTTTTTCTCTTCTGCACCCACGCTCAATCCTTCCATGCCTTTTTCTAGGATGAAGCCAGTGAATTTTTTATCATCGCCATCTATCTTTGCGAATACCACAAACACATCTGCGAAACCAGCATTGGTAATCCACATTTTTTGACCATTTACTATATAATGCTTACCATCTTCGCTTAGCACTGCTTTAGTTTTAGCCCCTAGCGCATCTGAACCACTCCATGGCTCAGTAAGGCAGTAAGCTGCTTTTAACTCACCAGTAGCCAATTTTGGAAGATATTTGGCACGTTGCTCGTCAGTACCGTAGTATATGATAGGACAAGTACCAATGCCCGTATGAGCACCTATAGCCACAGATATACCGTGTGCACCACCCAATACTTCTGTCACATACGAAAAGGTAGTAGTATCTTTGCCTTCTCCACCAAATTCAGTAGGGATGTGTAACCCAAGTAAACCTAACTCTCCGGCTTTATTGAGAACCTCTACTCCAAGCATAGGATCTTTGTCGAGTTCTTCTAAGCGAGGGTCGATTTCTTGGCTTATAAAGTCTTTTGTCATATCTCGCATCATCTGCTGTTCTTCCGTGATTTCTTCAGGGATAAAAATGTCTTCCCACGAAGATTCTTGGATTAAAAACTGTCCGCCTCTGATACCTGCTTTTTTGTCTGTAGTTGTGCTCATAAAGCTATTTTTTTGATGGTTTATAAATGTGAATTGTAAAAATAAGAAAATTCTCTCTTTACCAAACGTTTGGTAGGTAAATTTTGTTTAAAAAAAGCTAAACAAAAAAGCCCTTCAAATTTGAAGGGCTTTTTAAGATATTAAGGTGTGGAATTAAAACCTTGGACAGAAAATTACTCTATCTACGCTATTTTTCTTGGGCATGATGATATACATAAGTGATATCTCTAGGGCTCCTGTACCGTTTCCAGCTTCTTTAAAGCGAGTGAGGGTAAAGTCATAACTAGCTCCTAGTTTAAAGTTTTTCACTTCAAAGCCAGCATAGGGAATGATGGCATCTACTTGCCCAAACTTGTTTGAAACATTGTTGGCTCTATTGTAAATACCTAAGGTCATATTTACATTTTCTGTAAAATCAAAACCAAAACCTAACCCAGTATTAAGTTGGTCGGCTTTTGCCTGCTGCATAAAGAGGGCAGATGGTAAAAGGTGAAACTTGCCAAATCGAATATCAAAGCCCATTTGAGCATTACCTCTAAAATAAAGCTCACGTTTTTCGTTGTTAGATGAAAGGTTATATTTCATGCCTGTAGCGTTGAAAAAAGCGCCACCTACATACATGCTCAAATTTTTTGTCAATTGACCGTAGTAAAGCAATCCTACATTGAGGTTTACATAGCCTACATTAGGAGTAAGTGCAAAACCGAATGGGTTTCCAGTAAACTGATTATTGTTGTCAAACTGACTCGTAAACTGTAAATCATCTCTAACTAATCGCACTTGAGTATATCCTAATTGAAAGCCAGCTGAGATTTGGTGATTTCCGTTTCTACCCAGCCCTTTTATATACGAAAGTGAAGCTTGCCCTTGAAAAGTAGTAAAAGAACCAGCACCTGCTCTGTCATATAAAAACATTCCTCCTACTCCTATTGCATCGTTTTTGATTCTAATTGGGGCATCTACAAATGCTGAAGGTGTTTGAAATGGAGAATTGAAAAAGCCATTATTGACAGCACTAAACCATTGGTTTCGATATATAGCACCAAATCTTGCCGAACCCTTCGTAAGTCCCGTCAATGCAGGATTGAGGGTGAGTGGAGAGTTGAAAAACTGTGAATAATGAGTGTCTTGGGCATTTGTCGAAATTGATATTAGGACTAAAAGGGAGAGTATAACTTTTTTCATAAGTGGGGTATTATGCTGATGTTACCAAATGAGTGATAAATTGCCTGTTCTTACAGGGAGAGATTCTCCAGTAGCAGATCTTCTAAGTTTTGCCAAGTAGGTATAATTGCCTTGTTGTTGGAGCTTTCCTTGAAAAAAGCCATCCCATTTATCAGTGCCCTCTCGTTTACTATTAAAAACCATTTCCCCCCATCTGTTAAAGACCATAAGTTCGTCTAGCACTACTTTTTGTCCAAAGTTAATGATGGAGAAAAATCTATCTTCAGCAGGTACACTAGGATCGGTTGCCCCAGGTATAAAAGCGTTTGGAAAGTCATATTCTGTTTCTAATACTATAGGTCTTATCAATGCATGTGGCTCTCTTTCGTTATCAACCCAAGCCGAACGAACAAGGTTGGCTCTAGGGCTTGATGTGGCTTGACTGGCTTGTAATAAATCTTGCCATTGTGGTAGCGATTCCCAACGTCCCACAGATGTCCATGCGCCATCTTGAATAGGGTCAAAGAAAATGCCTAAATCAGCAGAAGTATTATCATTTGAAGCTACTAAATGATAAAATTTATCATTAACAGACTGAACATTTGCCGCTTTACTATTGATGCTATATCCATCATCAGTAGTAGTAGTAGTGCTTAGAGAATTAAACGCAAACCTAACGTCATATATGTGATTAGCGTTGTTAGAAGGGACTACTGATGCTTCACGAATGATAGGAATACCTGCATTGTTCCAGCCAGTTGGGAAGAGGTATTCAGATGTGCTGTTGGTATATCTACTTAGTTTGCCGACTCCAGTGCTACTCACAAAAGCGTCATTTACTCCATTTACAATGATGCTGCTCGGATTTGGATTTAAAATAGTCATTTTGTTATTTCCAGTAGCTAATTCATTGCTATTCAAGGTGAGTGTGCCAGCTACATTAGCATCTATAGTTTGAGTTTTTACAGTACCAGGATTTTCAGCTATTAAATCATAAAAAGTAGTGACGCTACTACCAGTGATTTGTTGATTCGTGCCTCTCAAAAAAACCTTGCTTTGGTCAGCATTAAAAGTAGCGCTATTTACCCAATCTCCAAATACGATATATTCTCCAGTATTAGAAGCAAATCCATCAGCAGTCCCATTTGAGTTTATAAAATCACCCTCTATGTATACTTGTCCCATATTCTTAAAGGTGCCATTTGATGCGTTTTCTAAACTTCCAGTAGACGGTAAACCTCCAGCTTTCACAATCATTTGAGCGCCAGTATTTACACCTATTTGAGCACCATTGCTATAAAAGGTTTGAGCCTGTAATAAGCCGAAACTTATAAGTGTTAAAAGGGTAAGATGTACTTTCATGAGTATATTATAAAAGTTGTTAACGTTTTTGAGTTTCGTAAACATAGAAAAATAATTTTAAATTTCAAATTCTGTTATACTATACGTCCACAATTTTTTTGTTAATAGGCATGTCTTTATTGAAGTTGTTAAGATTAAATTAGCCCAAAATTAGAATATGAGATACGCAATGGTTTTAGCGATGATAATGGGGTTATCATCATGTTTAGTTTCAAAAAAGAACTTTGATGCACAAAAGGATCTTGCTTCAAAGCTTGAAAGCAAACTTAATGATTGTGAAGAGAGTCTTAAAAAGGCAAACGAGGACTTAACAAATACGAAAAGTCTATTAAGCAAATCTACTTCCGATATCGGAGACCTAAACAATGAATTGATTACCAATAAAAAATCGTTAGATAAAGTAAAAAAAGAGCTTGATCTTACACAAGGCCAATACGATGATTTACGAAAAAGAATGGAAGAAATGGGGAAAAGCTCCAACTCAGAACGAGAAAAATTGAGAATTGCTTTAAATGAAAAAGAAAAGGCTCTCGAAGAGAGAGAGAAGCGCATCAGGGATTTAGAAGATTTGATAAAGAAAAAGGAAGAGGCCGTTAGCGCATTAAGAAAGAAAATTGCTGATGCCTTGAAAGGGTTTAATAGCAGTGAACTCACTGTATCAGAAAAAGATGGAAAAGTATACGTGTCGTTATCAGACAAGTTACTTTTCAAAACAGGTAGTTTTCAGGTAGATGATAAAGGCAAGTCGGCTATTGTTCAGCTTTCTGAAGTACTCAATAAGCAACTTGAAATTGGAATAGTAGTAGAAGGCCACACGGACAATAAAGCTTATATCAATCCAAAAGGAGACATTAAGAATAACTGGGATTTAAGTGTGATGAGGGCTACATCAGTCACAGACATATTGATAAATGATGGTGGGGTAGATCCTAAGCGCATTACACCATCAGGTCATGCAGAATTTTTCCCAATAGAAACTAATGATACTTCAGAGGGCAGAGCAAAAAACAGAAGGATAGAAATTGTCCTCTCTCCAGATCTGAAAGAAATATTTAGAATTTTAGAGGGTAGTAACTAGTTTTTTTGTATAATCCACAATTATTTTAGCGATACCCAGATTGCAATTAAAACTATTGATTAAAAAGATTAAAACACAGTTTTGAAATTGTCTTTTATCTTCGCCTTATGATTTTAAAGAAAGATCAAATCAGTGATGAAAAGGAGATGGGTTTTTTTGACCACATTGACGAACTGCGAAAGCACTTGTTTCGTTCAGTTCTTACTGTAGTTGTTTTTGCTACGATAGCCCTTTTTAATAGTAAATTTGTATTTGATAAGTTATTGTTCGGACCAGTAAAAAGTGATTTCATCACCTATCGTGTGCTGTGCAGTTTATCTAATAAAATTAGGCCATTACTTTGTGATATAAGTTCATTTTTATGTCCCCAAGAAGGTTTATGTTTTAAGGATATCAATATTACATTTTTGAATACTGCGCTTTTTGGTCAATTCATTGCCCAATTACAGATCTGTATTTTGTTGGCTTTTATCTTCGCATTTCCTGTTTTTGTTTTTGAAGTTTGGCGTTTTGTTAAACCTGCCCTTTCAGAAACGGAAGCTAAAAAATCTGGAAGAGTAATTTTATTTTCATCTTTATTTTTTGCTGCTGGCGTTCTTTTTGCTTATTTTTTAATAATACCCTTTTCGCTTTCATTTGCTACCAGCTATGTAGTGAGTGACCAGATAGAAAACAGATTTACTTTTGATAATTATGTTGGTTTTGTATCTATAATGCTATTGGCCAGTGGTGTTGTTTTTGAATTGCCAATGGTAGTTTATCTTTTAGCTAAGATGGGTTTACTCACAGCTTCATTTATGCAACAGTTTAGGCGCCATGCCTTTGTAGTCATCCTCATTGTAGCTGCGGTTATCACCCCATCGCCTGATATGTTTACAATGATGGTTGTAGCAGTGCCCATTTATTTTTTATATGAAATAAGTATATTATTAGCCAAACGCATAAACCCTTAATTATAAATATATGACTATAGTTTTAGCCGCTGACCACGCTGGATATGCCTACAAAATGGATGTTTTAAATTATCTTTTAGAGAAAGGTTATTCAGTAGATGATTTAGGATGTTATTCAGAAGAGTCTTGTGATTATCCAGATTTTATTCACCCTGCTGCAGAGAAAATCAGTACTGGAAAATATGATTTTGGAATTTTCTTTTGTGGCAGTGCTAATGGAGTTGCTATCACAGCAAACAAGCATCCAAAAGTTAGAGCTGCTATATGTTGGAATACAGAATTGGCTGAACTAGCACGTATGCACAATGATGCCAATGCTGTTTGTATTCCTGCTCGTTTTGTATCATTAGAGGAAGCAAAAAAAATTATCGATTTGTTTTTAATGACAGACTTTGAGGGAGGAAGACATGAACGAAGAGTAAGAAAAATTTAATGCGCTAAGCAATTATGAAATTTGATAGGAAAAATCTTGCCAACGAACAATTAATAGGGCTTTACAAAGCGATTCTAAAACCTAGAGTTATTGAAGAAAGAATGTTGATCTATCTGCGGCAAGGTAGAGTCAGCAAGTGGTTTTCGGGTATTGGACAAGAGGCTATTTCGGTGGGAGTTACAAGTGCATTAGAGCATGATGAGTATGTGTGTCCATTGCATAGAAATTTAGGTGTTTTTACCACTCGAAATTGTGATTTAAAAACTTTGTTTGCACAGTTTCAAGGAAAAAAAGAAGGCTACTCAAAAGGCAGAGAACGTTCATTTCATTTTGGCACAAATCCTCATCACATCGTGGGGATGATTTCTCATTTAGGACCTCAATTGTGCCTAGGTGATGGTATAGCACTAGCATCAAAAATTAATGGTGAGAAAAAAATTACTGTCGCTTTTACAGGCGATGGAGGCACTAGCGAAGGTGATTTTCATGAAGCCTGCAATATTGCAGCTGTATGGGATTTACCCATTATTATTTTGATAGAAAATAATGGATACGGACTTTCTACTCCCACCAATGAACAGTTTAAATGTGAGCAACTTGCTGATAGAGCAAAGGGATATGGTATGAAGGGCTTAACGATAGATGGCAATAATATTTTGGACGTTTATAACACTGTATCAGAGCTTGCTAAAGACATGCGAGAAAATCCTCATCCTGTTTTGCTTGAGTGTATGACCTTTAGGATGAGAGGGCATGAAGAAGCCTCGGGGGTAAAATATGTACCTCAAGAACTTATCGCTGCTTGGGCAGAAAAAGACCCTGTTCAAAATTATGAGAATTGGCTCATTTCGGAGGGAATCATTTCGCCAGATTTTCCTTTGATGATGCGTGAACTATATGACAAGGAAGTGCGGGCAGCTTTTGATGAAGCTGATAGCTTATCAGAGATTGTGCCAAATACAGATGAAGAGATGGCTGATGTGTATATGCATACAACAGATACTGAAAACCAAAGTAATGTATCAAATACTGGTCGAAAGTTGAGATTTATAGATGCATTGTCAGAATCGTTACGCCAATCTATGGAAAAGCACGATAACCTTGTGTTGATGGGTCAAGACATAGCTGAGTATGGCGGTGTTTTTAAGATCACAGAAGGTTTTTTAGCGCAGTTTGGAAAAGAAAGAGTTCGAAATACTCCTTTATGCGAAAGTGGCATTTTGAGTGCAGCGTTAGGGATGAGTGTAAAGGGAATGAAAACTATGGTAGAAATGCAGTTTGCTGATTTTGTGAGTACTGGGTTTAATGCTATCGTGAACAACCTTGCAAAGTCATACTATCGATGGGGACAGCATGCTGATGTGGTAGTCAGAATGCCAACAGGTGCTGGAGTTGGGGCAGGTCCTTTTCATTCTCAGTCCAATGAAGCTTGGTTCTTTCATACACCTGGATTGAAAATAGTTTACCCATCAACGCCATTCGATGCAAAGGGTTTGCTCAATGCCGCTATTAACGACCCAAATCCTGTCATGTTTTTTGAACATAAATTTTTATACAGGAGTGTGGAGGGAGAGGTGCCAGAAGAGTACTATACACTACCTATCGGAAAGGCGAATGTTGTAAAATCAGGGGAAGAACTTTCTATAATAGCTTATGGTGCTGCTGTTCACTGGGCTAAAGATGTGATAAACGAGCATGAAATTGACGCAGATTTGATAGACTTACGTTCTTTAATGCCTTTAGATTTTGAGGCCATTGCTATTTCAGTCCAAAAAACGGGTCGCGTATTGATTATCCACGAAGATTCTATCACTGGAGGTATAGGCGCAGAAATATCAGCTTATATTTCGGAACATTTATTTGAATACCTAGATGCACCTGTGAAAAGACTCGGAGCCTTAGACACACCAGTGCCATTTGCGATAGCGCTAGAGCAAAACTTTTTGCCAAAATCAAGGCTTAAAAATGCGATAGAAGAGCTGTTAGCGTTTTAAGAAAAATATTGTTTCAGATATGGTGCAAAAATCAGCACACCAATGATTACGCTAGCCATCGAAACGATCAAAACTGATCCTGCTGCTATATCTTTTACTCGTCTTATAGCATCATCGTTTTCCGGATGAAATTTATCGCACACCATTTCTATTGCTGTATTAAACATCTCAGCACTTATCACAATTCCGAAACATATAGTTAATATTATCCATTCTATTCGGTTTATTTTCAACCGCCATCCAAAAAGGGATACAAGTACCACTGCTAGTAGGTGAATCTGCATATTTCGTTCTCTGTTGATTGCAAAAAAAATCCCCGAGAATGCGACTATAAATGATTGGATAAATTTCATCATGATGTCAAATTTTTTATGGCTGATAAGAGTAGATCATTGTCACTAAGAATAACACCAAAACCTTTGTATGATTGAGCTTTATTAATAGCATCAATAAGATTTAAACTGCTTTGAGTACATGAAAAAGCTATCTTTTTCTGCTCATAAAATGATGCTAAATACTCTTGTTCTGTTTGTAAAGGAGTAGGAATTAAAATTGCCTTTTTTTGCAACGCCACTAAATCCATAATAGAGCTGTATCCCGAACGGCAAATGATAAGTTTAGATGCTCCGATAGCATCAGAAAGCTCAACTTCATTCATATAAGGCACTATACGACACTGACCAATCCATTTTTCATCGTCTTCTTTTTCAGGTATACCACCTACTAGTAAAGTAGGGTATGGCAATAAAGACAACTGTTTTTTCAAAAGCTCAAAAAATGTTGATCTATGTGGTTCTGGTCCAGAAACTATAGCCATGACTTCATACTTTAAATCTTTGAGGGGTGAGGGTGTAAGTCGGCTGAGGTTGCCGATATATGAAGTGTTTTTAAAATTGCTTTTACTCAAACCACCGGCTAAATCATGCTGTGGAGTGTCTGGTATCCAGTGGTAATCAAATTTATTGAGAAATTTACGATGAAAAAAATTTGCAGAAGGAGCTAGTATCGCCAGAAATTTTGGCATCAACAGTTGGTGTTGGTGACAAATAAAAATATTTTTAGATTGTAGATTCCAACATCCATATCTGTTGTCAGAAAAAATGAAATCAAATTTTACTTTCTGCACAATTTGGTCTATTTCTTTTTTCTCATCTTCAATCACTCTGAGCATTGAAGGTATAGCACGAATCACGCTCCAAACAAAATCTTTTCCATAATCTATTTGGTAAGATGGTAATTCCCAATGAGTCAACTGAGGGAATGATTTTTTTAAAATCAATGCAGATGAACCGTCAGAAGCTATTTGAACATCGAAGCCACAATTCGTGAGTTGCTGAATGATGGGAGTAGAGCGAGTAGCATGGCCTAGTCCCCAGTTCAAGACGCAAAAAAGTATTTTTGGTTTATTTAGTTTTGAAGGACTAGTCATTTATTGCACAAAATAAATAAATTTGTTTGGTCGTTTAGTAAATAAATCATGAACAGAAAAGTAACTCGCTATTTTTTTATTTTGGTTTCAGCTTCAGTTTTACTGTTTGGGCTGTCATCTTGCAAGTCGCAAAAATGTGATTGTCCTAAGTTTGGAGGCAAAAGTATGCGACATTAACAACTTTGCTCTTGACAAATCTTCATTTCGCCACTATATTGCACAATATGAAACCTCTTTCAGACTTAAAACAAGGTGAAATTGCCTATATTGTGGATCTTCGATGTTCTGTCACGGGTCTTGAAGTCTTAGACTTAGGATTGTTTCCAGGCGATGAAATACGAGTACTCTATAATGACCCTAGCCATAGTGAAATGATTTTTATGAATGATCAAAAACTAATTTTAATTCAAAAGCGAAAAGCCAATACGATTATCACGCATTTGGTCAGTTATGAGTTTAATTTGAATTGAGTTTTGCTAAACTCTATTTTTTCTTAAGTTTGCATACTAAACAAAAAATAAATACTCAAAATGGGAAGAGGAGATAAAAAAACAGAAAAAGGAAAACGTTTCAAAGGCTCATTTGGAAATGCTCGTCCAAGTAGAACAGAAAAGCCTGAAATTGCAGCTCCTAAAAAAGAAAAAGCAGTGGCTAAAAAAGCTCCTGCTAAGAAAGCAGCAGCTAAGAAAAAAGAAGCTTAATTTTCGTAAAGTTATTTTGCAACAGCCCCTTTTTGGGGCTTTTCTTTTTTGTTTAGGAGTAATCGCTAATATAATGTGTTTCCTTTTCTCACAAAAAATATACTGCTTTGCATAAACATCAAATAGCCTATGCTTAATCCCATTTATATTTCTTTATTTATAGCATTTTATTTTTTGATGTTGTTGTCTATCTCTTGGGTTACAGCGCGCAACGCAGATCAAGATAGCTACTTTTTAGGCAATAAGTCATCGAAGTGGTACCTTGTAGCTTTTGGTATGATAGGCGATTCGCTCTCAGGAGTTACTTTTATTTCTGTACCTGGTATCATAGCAGCCGATAAGTTTAACTACCTTCAATTAGTTTTGGGTTATGTGTTAGGTTACTTTTTTATTGGTAAGGTGCTTTTACCATTATATTATTCTAAAAATCTAACCTCTATTTACACTTATCTTCATGAGCGATTTGGGTATTGGTCGGAAAAAACTGGCTCGTTTTATTTTTTGATTTCACGATTGCTGGGAGCTGGTGCACGACTATATTTAGCTATTAATGTTCTTCAGATTTTTGTATTCAACCAATTTAATATTCCATTTTATTTTTCGGCTCTGATTGTCATAGTTCTGATTTTGTTTTATACAGTTAGAGGAGGTATTAAAACATTAGTATGGACAGATGTTTTTCAATCTTCATTTTTATTAATGGCTGTTGTATTTACTATGATAACCATTGCCAATCAGCTTGATTTAGGGGTAGGAGGGTTATTGACCACATTAATTGATTCTGATTATACCAAAGTTTTTCATTGGGATTTGTTTCCGAAAAGCTTTTTCCCTAAACAGTTTATTGGTGGGGCACTGATAGCCATCACCATGACAGGCTTAGACCAAAATATGATGCAGAAAAATTTAAGCTGCAAAACACTTCCAGAGGCACAAAAAAATATATATAGTTTTAGTTTTATTCAGCTAGCTGTCAATCTGTTCTTTTTATCGTTAGGAGTTTTATTATATGAGTTTGCTGTTGCAAAAGGGATCTCTTTGCCAGCAAAATCAGATGAAATTTTTCCGTTTTTAGCCCTTCATCATTTGGGGTGGTTTGCGGCTATAGTGTTTATAGTTGGGCTCACTGCCGCCACATTTAACAGTGCAGATTCAGTCTTGACCACACTTACTACTAGTTTTTATTTTGATTTTCTAGATAAAAAGGATCAAGGAGAAAGTAACAGAAAGTTAATTCATATTGCTTTTGCAATCTTGTTGTTGTTGGTGATTATGATATTTAAATGGCTCAACAATTCAGCAGTAATTAGCACAGTTTTGTTTATAGCGGGTATTACATATGGGCCATTGTTGGGCTTATTTATGTTTGGGATTTTAACGAGTAGAAAAGTGAAAGACAATTTTGTGCCGTTCATCTGTATTATAGCACCTGCTATAAGTTATGTGTTGAGTGAGCTGTCTAAGATCAATAAAGACGGTTATCAGATTGGCAACGAACTTTTGCTTATTAATGGATTACTTACATTTTTGGGTATATGGCTTATCAGCTATAAAGATACTTCCAAAAAGTAGGGCGTTATTTTCCCAAGTAGGCTTTTAAAGCTTTATTTCGAGAGTGAGAGCGCAATTTTGTGATTGCTTTATCTTTTATTTGTCGAATACGTTCACGTGTGATGCCCAAGGTGTCACCAATATCTTCTAATGTAAGCGCATTCTCAACACCGATACCATAAAACAACCTTATAACTTGCCTTTCTCTGTCAGTGAGTGAAGATAGCGTTCGTTCTGTTTCGAGCCTAAGCGATTCTATGTAATCTACACCGATATCAGTACTTTCTGCATTAGGATTGTCTAGAACATCTATTAGGGAGTTGGATTCGCCTTCTTGAAATGGAGCATCCATGGATACGTGGCGACCAGCCAAATCTAAAGTGGCAAGCACATCATCTAAGGGTACTTCAAGATGAAGTGCTACTTCTTCAGGAGAAGGTTCACGCTGATATACTTGTTCTAGTTCTGCAAATGCCTTATTGATTTTAGTCAACGAACCCACTTTATTTAGAGGCAATCTTACCATTCTTGAGTGCTCCGCTAGAGCTTGAATAATAGATTGTCTAATCCACCATACTGCATAAGAAATAAACTTAAAACCCTTGGTTTCATCAAACTTTTGAGCAGCCTTTACCAATCCTAAATTTCCTTCATTGATTAAGTCATTTAGTGAAAGAGAACTATTTTGATATTGTTTGGCTACTGACACCACAAATCGAAGATTAGCTTTAGTTAGTTTTTCCAATGCATCCGTATCGCCCTGCTTTATTCTTCTAGCCAGTTGTACCTCCTCCTCTGCGGTTATCAAGTCTACTTTCCCTATTTCTTGAAGGTATTTTTCTATAGACTGACTTTCACGGTTGGTGATTGATTTCGAAATTTTCAATTGCCTCATAATTTTCCCTACTTATTCATATTATACAAAAATGAACAAAATATGTTTACACAAATTTTGAATTTCACATATAAGAACGAAAAGAATGATAATAGGTTGCTTGAAATTTTAAAAAGCATCTCCAAAAAACGTTAAATGACATTTTTATGACAAATGTGATAAATACTCAAGAGCTGTTGGGCATGAATTTCTGGTTGATATGAAAGCTAAATATGAATCGAGGATTCAATTAATATTATTATTTTTGCTCAACATGCCTATCAACTTTCATAAATCTGATATTGCTTTCAGACTTCAAAGATCTGCTGATTTAAAGATTTTTTTGAAGCGTCATTTTTTTCTACAAACATCAAAAAAATTGTCGTTGAATTGTGTGTTTTGTTCGGACGCATATCTACTCCAAATCAACAAAGATTTTTTAAATCATGATTATTACACAGACATCATCACATTTCCATTAGAAGAAACCGAAACAAGTGTGGATGCGGAAATTTATATCAGTGTAGATAGAGTAAAAGATAATGCTTCTACTCTTAAGGCACAATTTAATATGGAACTTCAAAGAGTAATTTTTCATGGCGTGCTTCACCTTTGTGGATTTGATGATAAAACTAAAAAGCAACAAGCAATTATGCAAAAAATGGAAGATGAATGGATAGAAAAGTTTGAGCTATTTATGCTTTAGCATTCTCTAAAACTTGATTATAATAATGCTCATAAATTGGTAAAATTTTATCTAGGTCGTAGCGCTTAGCTTGAGCAAGTGCATTTTGCTTAAAAGTAGTTAGTCTTTCTTCATTTTCAAGAATATATATGGCGTTTTTAGCCATGTCTTCAAAGTCTCCTACAGCACTCAAGAATCCTGTTTCGCCTTGAAGATTTACTTCTGCTATACCTCCAGCATTGGACGAAATGACAGGTACTTCGCAGGCCATAGCCTCAAGTGCAGCTAAACCAAAGCTTTCATTTTCTGAAGGTAATACAAAAATGTCAGCAATAGCCAATAAGTCCTCTACAGCTTCTTGTTTCCCTAAAAACCTAACATCTTCACAGTTGCCTAGTTGTCTACAGAGTAGTTCCACCGACATACGTTCTGGGCCATCACCTACCAATATCAATTTGCTGTTTATACTTTTTAAAACTAGATTAAACATTTTGACAACGTCTTCTACACGTTTTACTTTCCTGAAGTTAGAAATGTGCATTAATATTTTCTCATTGTTGGGCGCTATGGCCTTTTTAAAATGCTCTTTGTCCGTTTTTTTGAAGCGAGAAAAATCAATAAAATTTGGAATAACCTCAATAGGCTTTTTTATATTAAAAAATCTTAGTGTATCTTGTTTTAATGACTGCGACACAGCAGTTATCCCATCAGAATGATTAATCGAGTATTCTACCACAGGCAAATAACCTGCATCGCGCCCTACAAGTGTAATGTCAGTGCCATGAAGTGTAGTTATAAATGGTATATGTAAGCCCTGATCTCTCAAGATATATTTTGCCATAAGTGCAGCTGATGCGTGAGGAATGGCATAATGAACGTGTAAAATATCTAACCCTTCAAACTTTACTACGTCAACTATCTTACTCGCCAATGCAGATTCATAAGGTTGGTATTGAAAAAGCGGATAATCTAAAGAGCTCACTTCATGATAAAAAATATTTTCGTGAAATCGGTCGAGTCTTACTGGCTCATTGTAGGTGATGAAATGTACTTGATGATTTTTTTTAGCTAAAGCTTTACCGAGTTCAGTTGCTACCACTCCACTACCCCCATAAGTTGGGTAACATACTATTCCAATTTTCATGTGTTTATTTAACTTTTCTACTTTCAAACATACTAAAAACTAGAATTTTCTACCTTTTAATTATATAGTTTGCTTTTAAAAATATGTGTTTAAACTTTTGGTAATTATTTATTTTTGTTTTATTCGTTATCCCAAACAAAGCTAAATGAAAAAAATTACACTTATTGCTTTTCTTTTGATATCTATTTTATCTCTCCATGCTCAGCAATTTGTCAGATGCGAAACCGTAGAAGCTGAGAGAGAAAGGCAGCTGTCAGGAATGCAAGAAGCTGATGCAGATTTTGAAAATTGGCTTTCAGTAAAAATAGCGCAATACAAAGCACAACATCGATCTGGCAGAAGTGTAGTCACTATTCCTATTATTTTCCATATCATCCATAATGGAGATGCTGTTGGTCAAAATGAAAATATACCACAATCCAGAGTGACAAGTCAATTAGCTATTTTGAATAATGACTTTAGACGAATACAGGGAACTCCTGGATATAATACCAATCCAGTGGGAGCGGACACTGAAATAGAATTTTGTTTAGCAGTAGTAGACCCCAATGGAAATATATTAGCGGAACCAGGTATAAGCAGACGTAATATGACACAAGCTAGTTGGCAAAGAAGCACAGGAGCTGCTAATGATATCCAAGGAGTTTTGAAACCTCAAACCATATGGAATCCAGAGCAATACCTTAATATTTGGGTAGTAAATTTCGGTGGGGCATCTGCCAGTCTATTAGGGTATGCACAGTTTCCAAACAGTACTTTAGCGGGTATAGGAACAAATAACGGAGGAGCAACTACAGATGGGGTTGTGATCCGATTTACTACTTGCGGCAACAGTGGTACTGCAAATGCCCCTTACAACGCTGGACGAACTTTGACACATGAGATAGGTCACTTTTTGGGTTTAAGGCACATTTGGGGCGATGGAAACAGTTGCACTGCTTCGGACTTTTGTGATGATACACCTAAGTCTACATCTTCTAATTATGGCTGTGTAAATAGAAACAGCTGTGTAGATCCAGCGCCAGATCCAAAGGATATGGTCGAAAACTACATGGACTATAGCGATGATGCCTGCATGAATATTTATACCAATGATCAAAAAACGCGAATGCTCACTATATTGAGTTCAGCACCAAGAAGAGCAAGTCTTGGCTCATCCAATAAATGTTTTATTCCTATCACTTTTGCATTTTCTGGTACCGTGCGCGATGCAGCGACTAATCTTGGTATTCCGAATGCGAATGTTTTGGTAGTTGGTGCTGGCAATTATAACCTAACCACAGATGCCAATGGTAATTTTAGTATCCCGAATATGATTTCTGGTTCTTATACCATATATGCTGGGAAGTGGTCATATAAAACAAATACTATACCTACAGCGAACTATACAGTTACAGGTAACGTAACTTTACTATTGCAAAAGGGATATTATGATGACTTTACATTTGATTTTAATTGGACGGCTACAAGTAATGCTCCATCTGGAGCATGGGTAAGGGGAGTTCCTGTTGGTACTACATACACATCAAATAATGTTACGTTTACTTCTAATCCTGGAGCTGATGTCACCCCAGACTTTACAGACAAGTGTTTTGTCACCGGCAACGGAGGTGGCCAAGCTGGTACAGATGATGTGGATGGGGGGACTGTTACATTAACAACACCTATCATGGATTTGACAACCTACACGGATCCTATTTTGAAATACTACAGATGGTTCTTTAATAATGGAGGCACAGGAACACCTGATGATTCATTTGAGGTGGCTATAAAAGCGGGGTCACAATCTATTGTGATTGATAAAATTGGGTTTTCAGGATCTTCTTCTCAATGGAATTTAAAGTCATATAGAATTAAGGACTATTTCCCTTCACTCACAAATAACATGACAGTTGTTTTCAGAACATTCGATTCTTCTACAGGTCATTTAGTAGAAGGAGGGGTAGATATGTTTCAAGTTATAGACTCTGTGCCTCCTCAGCCTATACCACCTATTGCTAATGCTGGCGTTTCTAGCAGTAGTGCTTGCACCGGCACATCAGTTGTTTATAATGACTTGTCTTCTAACTCACCTACATCGTGGGCTTGGAGTTTTCCAGGTGGCACTCCAGCTACTTCTACCCTCCGAAACCCAACGGTAACTTATAATGCAGCTGGAAACTACAACGCTAGGCTAATCTCTTCTAATCAGTATGGTGCAGATACATTTGATTTTTCTACCCCTGTAGAAGTTAAAGCTTTAGAAGCTCAATTCTCTCAAGATAAAGTTAGTGTGTGTGTGGGCGATACGGTATTTTTCACTCAACAATCTACTTGCAATCCATCATCGGTAAATTGGCAGTTTCAGTCTGGCTTGCCAGCTAGCTCTACTAGCAACACGGTAGCGGTGGTTTATAGCCAACCTGGACTTTATGATGTTACCCTTATCGCTACAAATTCGTTTGGTAGCGATACACTTACTCAAAATTTAGCAGTGCAGGTATTGACTCCACCAGCTTTGATTTATAGTACTATGCCTGATACAAATAACTCCTCTGTGGGAACGGCTAGCATAGACCCTCCTATAGGTGCTGGGCCATTTACTTATGCTTGGAGCAATGGAGGCAATACATCAATTATATCTAATGTTGCTTCTGGAGTTTATACTGTTACCGTTACTGATGGCAATGGTTGCAAAACTACTGAGTCTGTCGAAGTTAGCAATGTAGTCGTGAACTCCATTACCACTTTTGTAGAGGGTGTTAGTATTCAAATTTCACCAGTTCCTACCTCTTCACTTTTAACGATAGAAACCAATTTAAAAGACCTCTCGGTTTGGGTTTTTGATGCATTGGGAAGAACGATAACTACTGTGGATTTAAATAATCTACGAGTGATAGATTTATCATCTCAAGCAAAAGGGATGTATGTGCTTGAATTTAGAAAAGTAGGAGAAGTGGTATCAAGGGCAAAAGTAATGAAACAATAGGTTTAGTGCAGTTTTTTATGTGATACTAATATGCCATCTTCATCGGCATATAAATAGTGTGATGGTATAAAATCAACTCCTGAGAACGTAAGTGTCAAGTCTATTTGGCCTTCATTTCTTTTTTCAGTTTTAAACGGATGAGTGCCTAGTGCTTTTATGCCAATCGGAAGTTTTGAGAGAGCTACGCTATCTCTTACACAGCCATATATGACTAAACCGTTCCATTTGTTTTTAACAGCTAATTCACCGAGTTGGTCTCCTAAAAGAGCGCAGCGTTTAGAGCCACCGCCATCAACTACAAGTACCTTACCTTGTCCATTCTCTTCTAGTATTTTTCTTACCAAGCTGTTGTCTTCAAAGAGTTTTATGGTTATGATTTCCCCATGAAACTGTTTTTGGCCGCCATAGTCTTTAAAAATAGAGTCTGCGGCTTTTACATCATTTCTAAAGTTGTCGCTGAGGTCGGTAGTTAGTAGCATTTTACTGAGGTTTTGGATATTCTAATTTTAATGAAGAAAGGGTGTCATAAATCTTTTTGCTAATGATATACTCTTTGTACCAGTTTTGATCGGCAGGCACTATTGTCCATGGTGTTTCATTACATTTCTCTAATACATCAGCATAGGCTTTCATATAGCTATCCCAATGTTCTCGCTCTTTCATGTCATTTTCATTGTGTTTCCAATATTTAGTTGGGTCAGAAAGTCGCTCTTGGAGTCGTTCAAGTTGTTTTTCTTTCGATACATTGAGCATGAATTTTAAAGTGACTGTATGATTTTGAGAAAGCATTCGTTCAAAATCATTAATTTGTGCCATGCGTTGAGCAACGGTTTTTTCATCTATCCACTTATGCACTCTTTGTATAAGGACATCTTCATAATGAGAGCGATTGAAAATATGAATCATACCCCGCTCAGGGACTACCTTATGTACTCGCCACAAAAAGTCATGTTTCATTTCTATGTCCGTAGGTTTTTTAAAGCCAAACACTCTGCATCCAGCTGGGTTTACAGCTTCAAATACATTTTTTGTAGACCCATCTTTACCTGATGCATCCATCCCTTGAATAATAACTAAGATTGCATATTTCGATTGTGCGTAAAGGATGTCTTGTAATTCCCCGATTTTTGTTTTAAAGTTTAAGGTTTCTGCTTTTATATCCTCTTTATCTATGCTTTTAGGAGCTTTAGTATCTTGTTTGTTTATGCTCATTTTTTAAAGTTTTTAGTCGATATATGTATGATCCCAGTCTATGGTTCTCAAGTGTGGAGGGATTTTAGCACGTAGCTTTTTGAAAAAATAATAGGCGTCAAAAAATCCTGTGGCTTTATCAATAAGTTTGCCTTTTGGATCAAAAAATAAAATAGTCGGAAGTTGAGATACCTTAAATTCATTGTTGATTTCTAGACCATCAAAACTCTCAATATCTACTTCAAAAACTAAAAAATGCTCGTTGGATAAGGTAGCTATTTTGGGGTTGGTGAAAATTTCTTTTTTAATGCGCTTGCATGGAGAACACCATGAAGCAGAGAACATTATAAAATAAGGCTTATTTTCAAAAGCAGCTTGTTTTTTGAAATCATCGAATGAAACTTCAGAAAACAGCACCTTACTATCTAAAATAGTACTGTCATTTGGCCATGCATAAACCGAAATGCAAATTAAAAAGCAATATAAAAAAATGCATAAACGCATGGTAGAGTGTTAGTTTTAATAATATACTACCACAATCATACCAAAATTAGCTGATTTTAGGAATACTAACATAAATATCAACTAACCATAATCTTTGTGTTTTACTTTAAAAAAGTAATATTTTGTTTTGAAAAATGATTTAATAAAACTAATTTTACCTTTGCTATACTATTCGATAAAAATAAAATTATATTAAAATGAAAATTTTTACACGATTGTTTTTAAGTCTTTTTGTCATTAGCACATTTCAGCTAAATGCACAGACTACTCTGATATCATCAACTGGTGATGGCGGATTTGAAAACGGAAGCACATTCGCTGCTAACGGTTGGAATGTTGTTAACCCATCAACTGATACTTGGCAAATAGGAAACGTTCCTGTAGTATCGAATGGTACTAATTGTGCATTTGTTTCATCTAACAATGGTGTTTCTTGGTCTTATTCTCAATTTAGTGTTTTTAACCACCTTTTCAGAGATGTTACAATTCCAGCTGGAGAGAACAAAGTAACACTGTCGTTCAAATGGAAAGTTGGTGGAGAAGGTACAGGAACTAGTGACTGGGACAATATAAAAGTTTATTGGGCACCTACTTCTACAACACCTCTCTCAACAGCTACAATACCTGTAGTTTCTCAAATAAGTGGACCAGGCGCAACAAATGGAATGTATAAGCTTAATTCTGTCAATTGGAATTCAGAAACAATAGTTTTTTCAGCAGCACCTGGTACTTATAGACTAATTTTTCAATGGAAATCAGATGTTTCAGATATAGCTCCCCCTCCTGCTGCTTTAGATGAAATATCATTAATATCTTCTCCTCCAGGAAAATTCATCTCTATTGCCACTGGCGATTGGGGAACACCTTCTACATGGGATGCAAATGCAGTGCCTACTTCTATAGATACTGTGATAGTGTCAACTGGTCATGTTGTAACTGTAAATGCTGTAGGACAAGCAGCTGGTGTTCTTACAGTAAATGGAACTTTAGGATATGGTGTCACTCCTTCTAGTTTTTCAGTAACTAATAATCTTAATGTAAATGCTGGTGGTTTGGTTAACGTATTTAATGGAACAACTGGAAAAACATTGATTGTCGGAGGTAATATAGTGAATGATGGAAGCGTCAATTTATCAGTTGGCTTAACAACTGCTGGAAACCTCACACTAAATGGTACATCACTTCAAACTTTATCAGGCTCAGGTACTTTTGTGAGTAGTGTCATTAGAAATTTAACTTGTAGCAATACAGCTATCGTCACACCTAATATCTCACTTGGATGGAATAATATAAGGATTGCTAACAACTTAAATATAACTGGGGCTAGAATAAACCTAAATACTAACAAAATATATTTTGGGAATAATGCTGCTCCAGGTACACTAACAGCTCCTTTAGGAACTGGTTTCTATAATGGATCATTTTCAAGGTGGTGGACCACTGGAGCTACTGGTACAGCAATCACTGCTGGCGTAAATCCAACTAACACAACTTCTCAATATCCATTTATTGCAACTCCAAATTTGAATAGGTCATTTTATATAACTAGAACTAGTACAAGTACAACTGGTAATACTGCGGGATATCTTACTGTAGCTCTTAACGCAGTAGCTGGAAGCACTACAGGATTATCAATTACTGATGGTGCTTATACTATTACTGACAGAACCAATGACAATTGGGCGGTAAGTAATGAAAGTGGTTATGTTTATGCCTCTGGAACACATACACTAGTTGCATTTTACCAAGATGGATTATTTGTAACGAGTGACACATCAGCCAGATTAATCTATGCCAATGCTACGGTTGGTAATTATCAAAGAGGTACTACTACACCGGCTCCACAACGTACGGGACTATCAACTGCTCAATTAACAGCTGGGCCATTCTTTATTGGAGCAAACGCTGCTGATGTGCCATTTGTATCTGTTGCAACAGGAGATTGGAACAATCCTACTACATGGAATAAAGGAAGTCTTCCTACATGTACAGATATTGTAAACATAGCTGCTGGCCATAACGTTACTGTAAATTCTGCAAGCAATGTTTGTAGAAATCTTACTGTAGCTACTGGAGGTACATTAACTGTGGCTACTGGAAATTTGACAGTTGGTTGCACATTAAAAAATAACTCTTTGGTCAATTCAGGAACTTTAACTGTAAATGGGGGCACCTTATCTATAAATGGAAACTTGCTAAATAATGCTGGTTCTACATTTAATCAATCTGGTGGTGATATAGTAGTAGATGGGAATGATGCAGGAACAGCAGTAAATTCTGTTGCTTCAGGAGTTTCAATCGTTCAATTAAATTCTCAGTTTGTAAATTGGACAGGAGGTACACTTACTATAGTAGACCCACATGCAAATGCTACTGCGAGCAATACCTTTGCCTATACTAATTCTACGGCTCACGTTAATGTTTCTACAGCACATACTACTAGGTTTGGCAATGGCGTTTCAACAGATACAAGTGCAAATGCAACAAATGGATTTAGAATAAATGTTTTTGTTGGTTCAAATAGGCTTTCGTTTGGTAATTTAGAGCTTAATACGCTAGCAGGAACTAATCGATTTGTGACCACTGCTTTTGAGTTTGGTATAAATGGAAACCTTATCATAAATCCGAATTCTGAAGCGCGATTTACTACAGTTAATGTAGCAGGAAATATAGTGAATAACGGTACTTTCACCTCTACCACAACATTAAGTTTGTCAAGTTTTGCAAATGGAGTGCAAGCTCCTTCTATAAATACACAAAGTGTATCTGGTATAGGAGTTTTTAGAAATTCGGCTACTGCACCTACTACTAATTTAGTATCTTTCAGAATAAATAACAGTAACCCATCAGGTGTTGTTTTGAATGTCCCACTTTCTGTAAGTGGAACACTTACGTTGACATCAGGCATTGTAACGACTAGCAATACTAATATTCTTAGACTTGGCACATCAATAACAACCGGTACATTGGCTTCAGGGTCTGCTACAGTATCTGGGGGAAGTACTACAGCCTTTATCAATGGGCCTTTTGCTAGAACTATTCTGAATGCTAATACTGCTTTCATTCCATTTCCAGTAGGTAAAGATGGAGTTTTTTCTCCTATTTGGTTAGCTCCAGCTACTACATCTAATACAGTTTTCAGAGCTGAAACATTTGGTAGCAACTTGGGTACAGCGTCTCCAAGTATATTTTCATTGTCTACTACTAGAAGATGGGAAGCCCCTGTAGATTCAGGAACCTTTACATCTATAAATGTAAAAATAGCCAATACTAGTATAGCAGATTCATTTATAGTGGTTGAGGCTCCTTCTGCTGCTGGCATTTATGATAGTAAATTTGGATCTGCGGCTACATTTACTGCAGCTGCTGGCAATGAACCTAATCTTATTACTTCAACTACAGCAAATACTACTTATACTGGATTCTTATCTTTTGCACGTGCACTAAATTGTTCGGGTACTCCAGCACCAGGAGTTACTACTCCTGCTTCTTCGTCAATTTGTAAAGGGCAGTCAGTTAACTTAGCAATTGCGAATAATTCGCTCGGATTAGGAATTACTTTTCAATGGCTTAGATCTACAGACGGACTAGTATATGACACAATATTTGGTGCTACTTCTTCTACTTTTACAGCATCACCTACTGTTAATACTTTCTACAAGCTTGCTGTAGTTTGTACAAACTCATCTTTGAGCGATACTTCAACTCCAGCCTTAGTTAATATTTTTCTTCCTGCATACACTACAGTACCTTACTTTCAGGGCTTTGAGTCATGGCAGTCAGCTTGTGGTAATACCGATGTGCCAGATTCATTTTGGAGAAATACACCAGTATCTGGAAATAATTCATGGCGAAGACAAGATCAGGGAGTGTCTACAGCAGCTTGGGGAAGTGCTTCAGGTATTGTTACTCCAGCCACAGGTATTGGAGCAGCAAACTTTCATTCATATGATGCAACTAATGGTCTTACAGGTAGATTAGATTTACATTCTACAATGTTGTACGGAGATCCAGTGGTTGTGAAATTTGATTACAGAAACAATTCTGGAACGGATTCACTATTCCTATTTTTCTCGGACGATGATGGAGTAACCTTTAATGGACCTTTGTTAAGATTAGGGGTATCTGCCACATGGACAAAGCAATATTTAAATCTTGGTGTAGTAGCTAGACCTAAATGTATAGTAAGACTACAGGCTCGCTCAGATTTTGGCACAACTGATATTGGAGTTGATAATTTTGAGTTAGTATTTGAGTGTACTGGTACACCAAATGCTGGGTCTATTGCGGCTGTTGCAAATTCGGTATGTCCAAACTCAAATGTAAACTTATCACTTACAGGTGGTACACAAGCTGGGGGTTTAACTTATCAGTGGTTGACATCTTTAGATGGGGTTACTTATAACTCTGACCCAGCAGACACATTTTCTACATATACAAAAGTAGTTCCTGATACTACATATTTTATTGCAATTGTAAAATGTGGCACAGATGCGGATACTACAGCTCCTTTTATGATTTCTATGAGTCCTTTCTATCAATGCTATTGTCCTGTAGCTGCTACAAGTACAACTGAGGATGATATAGGTCAGTTTCAGATTGGTGCCTTAGTAAATCCTGCAGTAAGACCAACTCCTCAACAGTCTAATGCTACTGCAAATAGAACATATACTAATTTTACGAATCTAACTCCAACGGATTTGCAGAAGGCGGTTTCATATTCCTCTACACTTTATCATTACCATTCAAGCACTGATGCAGGGGCTAATAATGCCACTGTTTATATAGACTTTAATCAAAATGGACTTTATACCGACCTTGGAGAATCTTTCCCTATGACAAAGACTGGAGCATTTTTAAATGATTTTACTGCAAATATTCTTATCCCTATGACAGCTACAGAGGGTCTAACAGGGATGAGAGTATATTTGAGAGAAGGAACAATTGTTGGTCCTTGTTCTAATCCAACTTGGGGAGAAATAGAAGATTATATCGTAAATATATTACCTCCACCTGCGTGTGCAAATCCTCCTTTACCAGGTGTGATTACTGGAAATACTGTAATTTGCTCTGGTAGAACTACAACCTTAGTAGATACTGGCTACTCAATTGGAACCACTATTCAATGGCAAACATCTACCGACAGTATCTCATGGACAAATGTTTCTGGAGCGAATTCTCCTTCATTTACAACTCCTTCTGTTTTAGATACAGTTTTTTATAGAGTAAAAGTGACTTGTGTAGACTCTAGTTATTCTACTCCTGTCAAGATTACTTTAGCTCCTTTTACTCAATGCTATTGTCTTGTAGCTGCTACAAGCACAACAGAGGACGATATAGGTCAATTCCAAATTGGCGCTTTATTGAACCCTGCAGTTAGACCTACTCCTCAACAAAGTAATCCAGCTGCTACGGAAACATATACAAACTTTACTAACCTAGCTCCTACTGATTTGATGCAAGGGGTAAATTATCCTGCAACATTGTATCATTTTCATTCTACTACTGATGTATCAACAAACAACGCTACTGTATATATTGACTTAAACAAAAACGGATCTTATGCTGATCCTGGTGAGGCTTTTGCAATGACAAAAGCTACAGCAAACTTTTTAGATGATTTCACGGCTACAATTAACATTCCTGTTTCTCCGGACACTGGTCTTACAGGTATGCGAGTTTATTTAAGAGAAGGGGCAATTACAGGGCCATGCGTTAACCCTACATGGGGAGAGATTGAAGATTATCTAGTTAGAATCTTACCTCCACCACCATGTATTGATACTCCAGTAGCAGGTATCATTTCTGGTCCAGATACAGCAGCTACGAATTCTATCGGTCAATATATACTTTCTGGTTATGAAGGTTCTATACAGTGGCAATATGCTTTTACACCTGCTGGTCCATACACTATTCTTGGATTAACTACTGATACAATTAATGTTTCATTAATATTCCAAGGTAATGTTTACATAAGAGCAATACTATCAAATAGTGGATGTCTTAATGATACTACTTCATTATTTACTACTTTTGCTACTCTCAAAGGAGATAACACCTGCGACCCAGAACCACTTACGTTTGGAGTCAATGGGCCTTATAACACACAGCCCGCTACCACTCAAGTAGGGGAGCCTGTTCCTCCAGGTACAGGATGTAGTGTTCAAACAGGATGGTGTGCTGATTCAGATACTATTTCTAACACAATGTGGTTTACTTTTACAGCTCCTGCTTCTGGAAGAGTTTCAGTTCAATCTCCTGGCTTTGATACACAGCTAGCTCTTTGGGATGCTGATAATTGTGACACTATAACGAAAGGTGGAGCAAGGCTTATTGCTGCTAATGACGATGATCCGAATAATACTGCAAACGGAGGTGTTTTATTTTCATCATTCATAACGGCTTCTTGTTTGACTCCTGGAAGAACATATTATGTTCAACTTGACCCATATACTTCCCCAGGTAATGCTACTACTATTGTACTAACTGATTTAGGTGCAATAAATACAAACTTCACACTTGATACGGTTTATTGCGCAGGTGCTCCTACTGTAAATTTAAACCCTTCTACACCAGGTGGTACTTTTACTGGTACAGGTGTGTCGGGTACTACATTTAGTCCTACTACTGCTGGTGTAGGTGGTCCTTATAATATTACGTATAAAATTGGAGTTTGTGATTCTACTGTGAAAACTACTAGAGTGCAAGCTGCTCCTGTCGCTACTTCACAAATTACTAATGTAACTTGTAATGGTGCTAATAATGGAGATATCAATGTTACTATCACTGGTGGAGGTACTACTTTTACATCATCTTGGTCTAATGGTGCTACAACAGAAGACTTAACTGGTCTTGCTCCTGGTTCATACAGAGATACTATTAGAAATGAATTTGGTTGTAGAACTATTTTATCTGCATTAAGTGTGATTCAACCTGATACAATTGGTATTGCTGGTACAGTTGTTAATGTACTTTGCAATGGTGATACCACTGGTAGTATATCTTTGGTTGTGACTGGTGGAACTTCACCATATTTATATGCTTGGACAAGTGGTGATACTACTCAATCTATTACTAGCCTAAGCGCTGGTTCAGTTTCAGTTACAGTTACAGATGCTAATCTTTGCTCTAAATCTGCTAGCTTCACTGTTTCTCAGCCAACAATACTAGTATTGACTTCTGATAGTTCAAGAAACGTAACGTGTAATGGAGGCTCTAACGGAGCCGCTTACTTCTCAGCTTCTGGCGGAATTGCTCCATACAACTTTGACTGGTCTTCAGGTGACTCTACAGCTTCTGTAACGACCTTAGCTGCTGGAACGTATACAGTTACCTTAACAGATGCAAACGCTTGTTCAGTCACTGCTACAGTATCTATTTCTCAACCTGCTGCACTTGCTATTTCTTTAGATAGTTCAATTTCTCCATTATGTAATGGTGATGCAAATGGAGGAATCTACATTTCAGTTTCTGGAGGTACACCAAACTATACTTACTCTTGGTCTGGCGGTTCTACAAACCAGGACTTAGCCAGTGCCACAGGCGGTTCGTATGATGTGACTGTAACCGATGCAAATGGGTGTACAGTAAGCGCAACCTATATCCTCACTCAGCCAGCTACTTTAGCAGTTAACGTAGATAGCTCTAAAAATATCACATGTAATGGAGCCAACAATGGCGCTATTTTCACTACAGTAACAGGTGGAGTAGGTAACTATACTTATTCTTGGTCTAATGGAGCTAATACTGATGATCTCTCTGGTTTGGGAGTAGGTTCTTATACATTGACTGTGACTGATGGTAATGGATGTACGGTTGCACTTAGTGCTCCAGTAGTTATAACAGAGCCAGCTGCTTTAGTGGCTTCAGTAGATAGCTTCAGAAACGCAAGATGTAATGGACAAGCTAATGGTGGGGTATTTATTAGTGTAACTGGAGGAACTCCTAACTACACTTATGCTTGGAGCAATGGCCCAACTACCCAAGATTTGAATGCAGCTTTAGCTGGCACATATACATGTACGGTTACTGACGCTAATGGTTGTTCAACAACTGTTTCTCAAACAATTTCTCAACCTACATCATTAGTTCTTGCAGGTGTGAAAACCAATGAATTTAGCGGAGGCCCACTGGGTACAGCTAAAGTAACTGCAAGCGGAGGTACTCCTGCATACACTTACTTGTGGAGTAATGGTGCTACTACAGACTCTATTGGAGGCTTAACAGCAGGTACATATAATGTCACAGTTACTGATGCTAAAGGTTGCACTGCTTCTACTTCTCTAATTGTAAGCTTTGTAAACGGTATAGGAGATGTTGATTTCGTAAATCTCTACGAAGTTTATCCAAATCCGACTTCTGGCAAATTTGTAATTGAAGTAGAATTAGCAGAGGCTTCAGATGTTCGTATCGATATCATTTCATCAAATGGTCAATTAGTAAAATCATTTACTGAAAAATCACTTAAAGCACGTCAGATAGAAATGAATGAAGAAATAGTTGGAGGTATCTACTATGTGAGAATGAGCTTCGGAGAGACAATCGTTACAAAACGTTTAACGGTAGTGAGATAATTATTAAACTGCTATATTTACAAAGAGCAATAGTCGAAAGATTATTGCTCTTTTTTATTTTGATAAAACTTTTTTATATTTAAAAAACAATTTCTATGAAGTTAAAGCCGTTTATATTTTTTTTCATTTTTGCTATATCTTTAATACTACTTACTAGTGCAAGCATAGATCTAAATAATTTGTTTAACTATTCTGGGCAAACTCGACCATCATATATTATAAAAGATAACACCACAGTAGGTAATCCTATTACGAATAGTGCAGCTACATTAGGAAGAGTTTTGTTTTATGACAAATCAATGTCTTTAAACAGTACTATTGCATGCGCAAGCTGTCATAAACAACAGTTTGCTTTTTCGGATACTGCTGTAAGGAGTCTAGGATTAAGCAGAGGATTAACAGGTAGACATTCTATGCGATTGATTAACTCTAGATTTGCTACAGAAGCTAAGTTTTTTTGGGATGAGAGAGCCATAACTCTTGAGGATCAAAGTACTAGACCTATCAAGGATCACGTAGAGATGGGCTTTAGTAATACAAATGGTGATCCAGACTTCGATTCTTTAGTTCATAGATTGCAAAACATTAACTATTACAAAACACTATTTAAATTTGTATATGGGGATACTACAGTTTCAGAAACAAGAATTCAATTTGCTTTAGCCCAATTTATTCGGAGTATTCAATCCTTCGATTCTAAATTTGATGCTGGAAGAGTAAATTCCCCTAATGATGCAGCCCCTTTCAATAACTTTACCCAAAATGAAAATGCTGGGAAAGCTCTTTTTTTAGCACCCCCTCCACAGGGAGCTGGATGTCAAGGCTGTCATCGTGCTCCGGAGTTTGATATCGATCCTAATTCAAGAAATAATGGAGTTACAGCAGTAGCTGGTAATCCAACAGTAAAAGATTTTACCAATACCAGGGCTCCTTCACTTCGTGACATTTTTAATCCAAATGGCAGTCTTAATGGACCATTAATGCACAATGGTGTTTTTTCTAACATTCAACAAGTAATTAATCATTATAACTTAGTACCTCAAGATACCGGCAACAATAATTTAGATAATAGACTTGCAGGTCCAGGTGGAAACTTACAACTTACAGCTCAAGAGCAATCCAATTTGATTTCTTTTTTAAGAACATTGACAGGTAGTGATGTTTATACTAATCCCAAATGGTCAAATCCCTTTGAAAACGATGATAGTTTGAACCTCACTCCACTTGTAAATTCTATAAAAGAAGACTTTCTTGATGAAATATCAGTTTTTCCAAATCCTACTAAAGAGTTGATCAATATTAATTTAATGGATAAAAGTTTTGAAGTTTACATTTATAATCAAAAAGGTAGTGAGATTAAACATTTAAATGCAAATCAAACCTTTGAATTGGATGTTTCCAATTTTACAGTTGGCGTATATACTCTTGTTTTTATAAGTAAAGAAAATGGCAGAAAGGCAACTAAATTTTTTGTAAAAGATTAAGAGTTTCTAGTTTAGCAATCTTTTATTTCAAGCTTTATTTTTTGGTATTTGTGTTTTTGTCTACCCCTAAATTGATAAGTTGAGGATTTAAATTAAAATTTTGATTATAGAAATTGCATATCAAAAGCTTAAATTTCAATCAAAATCCTATATTTGCGCTTCTTTTTAAATAAAATTTTGAAAACAATAATCAAAACATGGAAAATTTAATTTACATCTTACCCGTTTTTGGAGTTATAGCCTTGATTTACATGGCATTTTTATCTTCATGGGTAACTAAGCAAGATGCAGGAGACGAAAAAATGCAAGGTATTGCAAAAAATATTGCAGATGGAGCTATGGCATTTCTTAATGCTGAGTATAAAATCTTAGCTATTTTCGTATTGATTGCAGGGGCAGCTCTTGGTGGCTTATCACTACATCCTAAGGTTGCAGAGCATTCTAGTATGCTTATAGTTGTTGCATTTGTCATAGGAGCAGTTTTCTCAGCTGCTGCTGGAAATGTAGGAATGCGTATAGCCACAAAAGCCAATGTAAGAACTACACAAGCTGCAAAAACGAGTTTGGCTCAAGCATTGAAAGTGTCTTTTGCAGGTGGTACAGTCATGGGCTTAGGTGTAGCGGGTTTAGCAGTGTTTGGATTAAGTTTCCTTTTCATTGTTTTTTTCCATGTTTTTATGGGAGGCCAACTCACTGCTGAAAATGGTTCTACAATGACTAAAGTTTTAGAGGTGCTAGCTGGTTTCTCGATTGGTGCTGAATCTATTGCTTTATTTGCGCGTGTAGGTGGAGGTATTTATACAAAAGCTGCTGATGTGGGTGCTGATTTAGTTGGAAAAGTAGAAGCTGGTATACCTGAAGACGATCCTAGAAATCCTGCTACAATTGCGGACAATGTGGGCGATAATGTAGGTGATGTTGCGGGAATGGGTGCTGACTTGTTTGGCTCTTACGTGGCAACTATTCTAGCAGCTATGGTTCTTGGAAACTATATTATCATGACACCAGAAAATGCTGGAATTTTTACAAATTTCGGTGGAATTGGACCAATTTTATTGCCAATTTTAATAGCTGGATTAGGTATTATTTGGTCTATTATTGGATCATGGTTAGTGAGTGTAAAAGATGATAATGGTGATGTCCAAAAAGCACTGAATATAGGAAATTGGGTTTCTTTAGCTCTCACTCTTGTTTCTACTTATTTCATTATAAAATGGATGTTACCAGCTGAAATGCAAATGGAATATTTTGGAGAAGGCATCAAAACTGTTACAGCAAATGGTGTATTTATTTCTACTGTTATTGGATTAGCTGTAGGATTAGTTATTTCATCTATTACTGAATATTATACAGCTTTAGGTACTAAGCCTGTATTGAGTGTAGTAAGACAATCTGCCACTGGAGCAGCTACTAACATCATCGCTGGTTTATCATTAGGTATGATGAGTACATGGATGCCAATCGTATTGTTTGCAGGAGCTATCGTAGGCGCTTATCATTTTGCTGGTTTTTATGGCGTAGCGATTGCTGCAGGTGCAATGATGGCTACTACAGCAATGCAATTAGCGATTGATGCTTTTGGTCCCATCGCTGACAATGCAGGTGGTATAGCAGAAATGAGTGGATTGCCAGAAGAGGTAAGAGGAAGAACAGATATTCTAGACTCAGTAGGGAACACAACAGCGGCAATTGGTAAAGGATTTGCAATAGCTTCTGCTGCTTTAACTGCATTAGCTTTGTTTGCTGCTTATGTTACATTTACTGGAATTGATGGTATCAATATTTTTAAGGCTCCAGTTTTAGCCGCATTATTTATTGGAGGGATGATACCTGTTGTTTTCTCAGCATTGGCAATGAGCTCGGTTGGGAAAGCTGCTATGGACATGGTAGAGGAAGTTAGAAGACAGTTTAGAGAAATTCCAGGTATCCTTGAAGGTACTGGAACTCCTGAGTATGGCAAGTGCGTAGAGATATCTACAAAAGCTGCTTTGAGAGAAATGATGTTGCCAGGTGCTATCACTATTATTACACCTATTATCATGGGTCTATTGTTGGGCGCTGAGGCTCTAGGTGCATATATGGCTGGAGTTACAGTCTCAGGAGTTCTTTGGGCAATTTTTCAAAACAATGCAGGTGGAGCTTGGGATAATGCTAAAAAGTCGTTTGAGAAAGGGGTAGAAATAAACGGCCAGACGTATTATAAAAAATCAGAACCACACAAAGCGGCCGTAACCGGTGATACTGTAGGTGATCCTTTTAAAGATACTTCTGGCCCATCTATGAATATTTTGATAAAACTTTCTTCTTTAGTAGGATTGGCAATAGCCCCGCTTATTGCTGTTGATAGCTCTGACTGTATTTGTCCAGCTACAGAAGATTGCTCTTCTTCAAACGTAAAATCAAAATGCTGCATAGACGATAAGTTGACTGAGGAAGAGAAAACAGTTTTTGAAAAAGAATACAAGTTGTCTAATGGCTTTTCGTTTTCTACTACTAGCGAAGCTGCAGTAGAGTCTAAATTGATCGAATTTATAAATGACGAATCGAAAGTAGCAGATAAAGAATCTTGGTTTTCTTTTGATAGACTTACTTTTGAAACAGGTAGTGATAAATTAGTAGCTTCATCTCAGGAACAATTAGGAAACATAGCTAAAATTTTAGAAGCTTTCCCAAATGTGCATCTTGAAATAGGCGGTTATACTGATAATACTGGCGATAAAGCCGCAAATATCAAACTAAGTGACGATAGAGCTAATACTGTCCTTAAAAGCCTTGTAGCTTTAGGAGTTTCTGCTGTCAGATTAAAAGCAGAAGGTTATGGTGATCAATATCCAGTTTCATCAAATGATACCGAAGAAGGAAGAGCTAAAAATCGAAGAATAGACCTAAGAGTTGCAAAAAAGTAATTTCTAATTGAAAGATATAAGCCTCTTAGATTTTCTAAGAGGTTTTTTTATTTTTTAAAACCTATTGGAATTGTTGAAAAAATGTTTATGTTTGCCCTCCATTTTAAAACTACAAAACAAAAGGCTGTTGCTAAAAAGTTTCATCCTCTGTTTTTTAAATAAACTAAAAAATGAAAAGAACGTTTCAACCCAGCCGAAGAAAAAGAACCAACAAGCACGGATTTAGGCTAAGAATGAGCACAAATAATGGACAAAAAATCATCAAAAGAAGAAGGGCAAGAGGCCGCAAAAAACTTACAGTCTCAGACGAAAAGCGTCTCAAGTAAAACTTTTGATGCTGATAAAATTAGCTCCTTCAATTCTTTTTGTAGTAAAGAGCGATTAAAAAGCAAAAAATTAATTGATAATCTATTTAGCGAGGGTAGTGCCATACATCAAGATGGCATTACCCTTGTTTTTTTATCACAATCGCTCGACACTCATTTCCCAGTCCAAGTCACTTTCTCTGTTCCTAAAAAAATATATAAAAATGCGGTAGATAGAAATCTTTTAAAAAGGAGGATGCGCGAATCATATAGATTAAAGAAATACGATTTTTATCAAAACATAAATTCTCAAAATCAACAATACGCCATATGCTTTATTTATAAATCAAAGCTAAAGCTTGGTTTTAACGATATTGATTATCGAATTGGAAATTTACTCGCAGCATTACTTAAAAAGAAGAATCAACTATAAGTTAGTTTAGCTAAGCGCAAATATACTACACTAAGCAATTATATCATTTCCAAAATAGGGTTGTAATGCTTTAGGTATGCGAATCCCATTTTCTGTTTGATGATTTTCTAATATGCTTGCTACTATTCTTGGAAGTGCCAGCGCGCTTCCGTTTAAGGAATGACATAGCTGAATTTTTTTGTTTTCATCTCTATATCTTGTTTTTAGCCTATTGGTCTGAAAAGTTTCAAAATTAGAAACAGAACTTACTTCTAGCCATCGTTCTTGAGCTGTACTGTAAACCTCAAAATCAAAAGTGAGTGCAGAAGCAAAGCTCATATCGCCTCCACATAATCTAAGAATTCGATATGGTAGCTCAAGGTCTATTAAAATTTTCTCTACATGGTCACACATCTCCTGTAAACTTTGGTAAGATTTTTCAGGATGTTGAATCTGCACAATTTCAACTTTATCAAATTGATGAACTCGATTAAGCCCTCTCACGTCTTTTCCATAAGAGCCTGCTTCTCGCCTAAAACATGGTGAATATGCTGTAAATTTTACAGGTAAGGATTGTTGGTCTATGATTTCATCTCTAACTATGTTTGTTAAAGGTACTTCAGCAGTTGGAATCAAAAAAAGATTATCTGCTGTGGCATGATACATTTGTCCTTCTTTGTCTGGCAATTGACCCGTGGCAAAAGCAGAAGCTTCGTTCACCATGTGCGGAGGGATCACCTCTAAATATCCAGCATTTATAGCAGTATCAAGAAAGAAACTAATTAAAGCTCTCTGAAGTTTTGCACCTTTTCCCTTGTATATTGGAAATCCTGCCCCTGTTACTTTTACTCCTAATTCTAAATCAAACAAATCATATTTTTTAGCCAACTCCCAATGCGGTAAAGCTCCAGCGTGCAGTTTTGGAATTTCGCCATGCTGCTTCACTACAGTATTATCCTCTGCTGTTTTACCTACAGGCACATTTTCATTCGGTAAATTGGGTAATAACACAAGTAAATCAAACTGTTTTTTTTCTGCTTCTTGAAACTTTATCTTGAGGGATTCGCTTTGATCTTTTAATGAAAAAGTTTCTGTTTTTTTTAATTCAGCTTCTTCTTTATTTCCAGATTTCATCAATGTTCCAATCTCTTTTGATAGAATATTTTCTTTACTTCTAATATCATCAAGTTGTTGTTGGATAGACCGTCTTTCTTCATCAATAGACAATATTTCATCAACCAATTCTATTTGATTAAAATTTTTGACTGTTAATCGTTCTTTTACAAAGTCTGGTCGTGCTCTCAATAACTGTATCTCTAACATAGTATTTAAAAATTGTGCTGCAAAATTAGCAATACTAATGCGACTTTAAAATACTAAGACTTTTTTCTTTTTGCATATGTTATAGATCATTAGTGAATAAGGTATAGATTAAACCGCGAAGTCGCAAAGAACGCATACTAATAGGAAAATCAGCACACGCCTTTTCAGTGAATAAGTCTTGTATTAAATACCTTTTCTCATTTATAGAATTCATTTGATTTCCTAAATCTGAATATTATTATTTAATATTGCACTAAAATTAAAATTATGTTTGGTTTAGGCACTCCAGAAATTATCATCATTCTTATAGTTGTTTTATTGCTATTTGGTGGCAAAAAAATTCCAGAATTGATGCGCGGTATAGGACAAGGTGTGCGTGAGTTCAACGCTGCAAAATCCAATATTAAGCAAGAAATAGAAGAGGGCATGCGCCAAAAGCCTACCCCTGTTCAGCCTACAGAGAAGAAAGAAGACGAAGCCTAACTATTTTTTGTTTATTGTTAATCAAAACTATCCCCATACTTGTGGCAGAGCATTATACTATTGTAGATATCCAAAATGACATAGAGCAAGGCAAAAAGTCGTTTTCTACTATCGTTCAAAACTATCTTGAGAAAATAAATACCAACAAACATCTAAATGCCTTTTTAGAGGTTTTTGAAATTGAAGCTTTAAGCCAAGCGAACAACCTTGATCAAAAAAAAGCGGAAGGGCTACCACTGGGCAAACTCCACGGTTTAGTAATTGGCATCAAAGACAATATCTGCTACAAAGAACATAAAGTTTCTGCAGCTTCACGTATTCTGGAAGGCTTTGAGTCTGTTTTTTCAGCTACTGTAGTAGAGCGATTATTAGCAGAAGATGCTATTATCATCGGGCGACTAAACTGCGATGAGTTTGCAATGGGATCTAGTAACGAAAACTCCGCCTATGGTGCAGTAAAAAACGCTATTGATGTGACCCGCGTACCAGGAGGATCATCAGGAGGATCAGCGGTAGCAGTGCAAGCAGGGCTATGTCATGCAAGCCTCGGTAGTGACACAGGTGGCTCTATTCGTCAGCCAGCTTCTTTTTGTGGTTTGGTGGGACTAAAACCTACCTATGGCAGGGTCTCTCGTCATGGACTTATAGCCTATGCTTCGTCATTTGATCAGATAGGGCCATTTACAACCAACATTGCTGATGCCGCACTCATAATGGAGGTTATTGCTGGCACAGATGAGTTTGACAGCACAGCTGTAAAGCGACCAGTAGAATTCTATAGTCAAACTAATTTTCAGCGAAAAGCACGTGTAGCTGTTCTTCATCGCACTATAGACCATAAAGGTTTAGACAAAGACGTGAAAGACGCTACTACATCTTTTTTACAATCACTAAAAGATAAAGGATACGAAGTAGAGGAGGTCAATTTTGAACTTATTGATTATCTCATTGCCACATACTATGTTCTCTCCACAGCAGAAGCATCATCTAATCTCTCTAGATATGGTGGTGTACACTACGGTTATCGGTCGCCAAACGCAACAGATATGGATAGTGTATACAAAAAATCCAGAAGTGAGGGTTTTGGAAAAGAAGTGAAAAATAGAATTATTTTAGGCACTTTTGTACTTAGTTCTGGTTATTATGATGCGTATTATACAAGAGCTCAAAAAGTAAGGCGAATGCTCACTAATCAAATTCTTGAAATCCTCAAGTCATATGATTTTATTTGTATGCCTACTGCTCCATCTGTGGCTTTCAAAATTGGGGAAAAATCAGACGACCCATTAGCAATGTATTTGGCAGATATTTATACTGTTTTAGCAAATTTGGTGGGCGCTCCCGCTATTTCTATTCCTGTAGCAAATGACCCTAATGGTCTTCCCATAGGGGTTCAATTAATAGCTGGAAAATTTGAGGAAGCCAAGCTTTTAGCCTTCTGCAAGGAGTTAGGCTATTAATCAATTTTATTTTTTATTTCCACCCTTTCCGTCATTTCGAACTGGAGTGGCTAAGGAGAGGGTGAGAAATCTCAGCGATGGATAGTGCTTGAGACTTCTCGGTCGAAGACTCCCTCGGAGTGACTAACAAGAACCTGTCCTAAAAAAATACATTACGAATCATTCGATTATTAACACTTTATTCACATTATTTTTTGGTTGTCTCCTTTAATAAGCTAAATTTACTGTTCTTTAAAAAGTCTATTTGACATTTTTGTCACTTTATTTTATTCAAAACATTGTCAAATGGGCGTTTGGACACTATATTGAAAAACAAAAAAACATAAAAATTTACTAAATGCAGCAAATTTACAATATAAAAAACCCTAAAAATACTCAATTGAGCCATTTTTTGTTGTTGTCTGCTGTCCCAATAGCCAATTTTACTGATTTAATAATAAAATCTAACAAGTCTAAGCCATTTAGCAGCTTTAATTTTTATTTTGAGCTGAATGAATTTATGAATGTTACAGGGTTTTCTCTTTTCAAAAAACTTTTCCAAACTGTAACTACTTATCTCTCTGTGATGTTGGGTTGCAACCGTGGGAAAAACAATGAGACCTTCAATCAAGTACCAAATTTGAATATAACTTTAAATCTTACATAATTAATATTATCTGACTATTATTTTAACTAAATACCAACAATGAACAAGAAATTTATACCCACAATTATTTTTTTTATATTTTTAATTAGCACCAATTTTTTGTCAGCTCAAAGCTGTTCTGTGAATGCTGGAGTTAGTTTTGAAACTGATACCAAAACTGAAAGTGTTTTGACTGGTGCTATCTCAAAAAACGCCAAATTAAGCACTGTATATTGGGAAAGTGACGCTGCATTTCCCTCTTCAATTGTTTTTGAAAATATTCAATCTCCCGTATCTAAGGTTACGTTTTTATTGCCTGGTATCTACACACTCTTTTTAAATGCAAGGTGTGAGGATGACATCCTAGCAGTAGATAAAATCCAAGTAATTGTCAAAAATTAATACATCCCATAAGTTCTACAATTTAAGTAAATCTCTTCAAATCAATTTCATATATGAAATCTTTTACAATTCCATCTAAAATTTCTAGAGTCCTTTCAGTTACTGCATTGCTAATAGCAATGTTTAGTAGCTTTAGTGCTGTTGCGCAAGACTGTTCTGTAAATGCAAATATAGATCAAACCATTTGCCAAAATCAGACATTAACGTTGGTTGGTTTTCGCTCTGGTAATTTTTCTCCGCTAACTTTACCAAGATGGACACAAGTATCTGGTCCATCAGCTATTATTAGCAACCCAAATGCATTCACAACAACGGTTACAGGCCTAGTGTCTGGATTTTACACATTTTTGCTTTCTCAAAGATGTACAGATGGAGTTACAGCACAGGATGTTGTAAATATTACAGTTCAGCCTATTACACAAGCTACTGTTGGCGCTAACCTTCAGGGATGTCCATCTTCGCTGTTTTTGCTTTCAGCTAACGCTCCTGTAGCAGGTGAAGTAGGTGCCTGGTCAATAGTGTCTAACGCTGGTGGGGTTTCAATTTCAAACCCTTCAAACCGAAATTCTCCCATAACACTGAGCAGCGCAAGTTCTGGCGTCAGTGTTTTGAGATGGACGATCACAAATTCAGTATCTGGATGCAGCACATCTCAGGATATGACTGTTACAAATTATGGAGGTGTTTCGCCTGTAAATGCAGGAGCCGATCAGACGCTAAGTAACTGCTACACCTCCACACAATCCACCACTATCACTGCCTCAAATGGCGGAACAGGCTTTGGTGGCCAAGCTGGGGTTTGGTCATTTGTTTCTGGACCATCTGTCCCTAGTATCAGTAATGTTAATAGCCCATCTACCCCAATTTCTGGCTTAGTTCAAGGTACTTATGTATTTAGATATTCTGTTTCGGGGCCTTGCGTAAATGGTACTGACGAGGTGGCGATAATTGTTCCAGCTCCAACACAATCAGTCACCAATGCAAATGCAGGAGGCGCTGGATCTGGAGCTTTTTGTGATGGTAGAACATCAACAATACTTACAGGAGTTACACCATTATTTGCTGGTGAAGTAGGTGTTTGGACGCAGACGGGTGGGCCAGCAGTTACAATAGCGACGCCAAATAATCCAAGTACAAATATTACTGGTCTTGTTACTGGAAACAACTATACATTTACATGGACTATAACGAACCCTTTGGGAGCTCCAGGGTGTAGCTCTTCTAATGGTGGGTTTTTTGTCAATTTAATATCACCAGCTACAGGAACAGTAAACGCAGGTGCTGACCAAGTTTTAGCTTGTAATGCGACATCTACCTCAGTTTCGTATACAGCCACTGGCGGAGGAAGTGGGGTAGTTTGGAGACTCGTTAGTGGACCTGGCTCTGGCCCTTATCCTTCTAGCCTGCAATCTGCAGGAGGTGTACCTAGTGGAATTTTTACGGTATCTGGTTTGGTGCTTTCTGGAACTTATGTGGTAGAAGTAATCAATACCAATGCCACAGGCTGTGGTCTAGGGATTTCTGACTTTGTGAGTATCACTGTCTCTAGAACGGCTGGTGGAGTAAACGGAGGAACCGATCAAGTACTAAATTGTGGAATAGCCACTACTCAGATTATTGGAAATATCCCTCCATCAAGCTCCGTTGTATGGTCTTTTATCAATGGGCCCAATACACCAACAATTGTACAGACGTTAAATATAGCAGACGTTACAGGTTTAGTTTCAGGTATTTATCGTTTTAGATATACAAGCACAAATGGTCCAACTTGTCCAAGTATATTTGATGACGTTTTAGTTACTATTTTATCTCCTACCACTACCGTTGCAAATGCTGGCGTGAACAGAACCGTATGTGCAAACTCACCAATTGTTTTAGGTGGAAATAATCCAATTAGGCCTGGTGAAATTGGCACCTGGAATGTGGTACCTAACACTGGAATTACGTACAGTCCCAATGCAAATGCACCTGGAGCTACTGTTACTGGACTATTACCGAGCACAGTTTATACTTTTACATGGACGATCAGCAATTCTTGTCCTGCAAATTCAACCTCTAATGTAACAATCACAACCACTGCGTCAAGTGGACCGAGCGCATCTAATGCTGGTGCTGATCAGTGTAGACCTGCTGGTACAACTTCTGTAACGCTCAATGGAAATAATCCTGCAAGTGGTACTGGAACTTGGACTTTAGCTTCAGGTCCTAATTCGCCTACTATAACCAATCCCTTACTAAGAAATACAACAGTAACAGGAATGGTAAATGGAAATTATTTCTTTGTTTGGACGATTGATACGTCTGGTTGTGGAAATGCTACTACTGACACCGTTTTAATAACCATTGCAGGTGCTGCAACGGCTAATGCAGGCGTTGATCAAACAGTATGTGGTAATAGTACTTCCCTCACAGCTACTACCCCACTATTCGGCACTGGGCAATGGGAGCAAATATCAGGCACTACAGGCGTATCTTTTTCAAATGCTACAAGCCCTACTTCTGTAGTATCAAACCTGGCAAATGGAAGTTATACTTTACGATGGACAGTTACAAATGGTGCTTGCGGTACAACTTTTGATGATGTCGTAATTTCTGTATCTACTCCTCCTTCTGCTCCTAATGCAGGTAGTAATTTCACAGTTTGTGGTAGTACATCTACCATTCTTGCAGGAAATGTTATTGTAAATGGTACAGGTACTTGGACATCGGTCTCAGGTCCAAATAGCCCTACCATTGTTGCGCCAAATTCTCCTACCTCCCCAGTTACTGGATTGACATTTGGCACCTATGTATTTAGATGGACCGCCAGAGCAAACCTGCCGTTAGGTGCTTTTTGCCCTGATTCGTTTAGTCAAGTTACCGTTAATGTTTCACCACCAGCGAATGCAGGACCCAATCAAACAATCTGTAATAGTAACACTTCGCTTCTCACTGGAAATATTGGAAGTTCTGGTACCTCGGCAAGAGTTTCAGGACCAAACGTACCAGTTATAACAAGTGTAAATTCCTATACTGTTTCGATTGCACCTTTTATAAACGGAACTTATGTCTACTCATATACTATACCTGCTTCGTTTGGATGTCCTTCATCTACTAGCAATGTTACCATTGAGAGTAATGTGCTTTGTGCAATTGCGAATGCTGGGATGGATCAGAGTCTCTGTGGTACACCAAACTTTTCACTTAATGGCAGTGCGATTGGAACTTGTACTCCTACCTGGACAAGAGTAAGCGGGCCTTCAATTGGATCATTCTTACCAAGCCCTAATTCTCAGAATGTTACCTTTACTGGAACAGCTCCAGGGCTCTATATTTTTGAGTATCGTTTGGTAAATGGAGCTTGTAGTAGTACGGATGTAGTTCGTGTTGAAAACTTCGCTATACCATCTCCAGCCAATGCAGGTGCTGATCAAACGGTTTGTTTTGGTACAGCAACCCTAGTAGGAAATGCACCAACTACAGGTATAGGAGCTTGGCAGTTCTTATCAGGCCCTTCATTACCTACAATAGCTTCTATAAACAACCAAGTCTCTCCAGTAACTGGCTTGACATCGGTTGGTTCATACATGTTTAGATGGGTTATTACGAGTGGCAGCTGCCCTCAATCTATAGATACAGTTCTGTTAAATGTAACGTCTTCATCGCCATCTTTGGCTAACGCAGGCTCAGATCAAAATCTTTGCAATGCAAACTCTTCACTTTTATCGGGAAATAATCCAATAGTCGGAACAGGTCTTTGGTCAATCATTTCTGGCTCAGGTGTGTTGACAAATCCATCTTCAAATAACTCTGGCATTACTGGTTTGGTTCCAGGTACACCAACTACTATAGTTTGGACAATAACCAACTCTAATGGAAGCTGTAACTCTATAGATACAGTAGTTATTTTTAACTCTGTATTACCGAATTCTGCTAATGCAGGTCTTGATTTTACAAATTGCGTTTTTAGTCCTTTGTCGCTTACGGCTAATGCACCAGTTTCTGGCACCACAGGTTTGTGGTCGTTTATCTCTGGACCTACTACACCTTTTATAGTTTCGCCAAGTAGCACTTCTACACAAATAGCAGGTTATACAACGGGAGTTTATAGGTTTAGATGGACAATATCAAGCCCTAACTGTATTTCTTCTCAAGATGATATTGATGTCACCATTATTAATAACGCAAATAATGCCACATCAGGTCCAAATCAAAATCTTTGTGGAGCAACTTCAACGACTATGGCTGGAAATACAGCCTCTGCTGGAAATACAGGCACTTGGTCTCAATTTTCCGGTCCATCTACGATAACATTTATAAATCCAAACTCTCCTATTTCATCTGCCACAGGTTTTATTACAGGCACATATCGTTTAGTATGGCGCATTTCTAATGTAGCATGTTTTACTTCTGACACCGTAGATATCTCTATTTTCGAATCGCCTACTGTAAATGCAGGAAGCACTTTTACGCTTTGTGCAGGTGCTATTCCTTCTCCAGCTCCATTAACTGGTGCTACCATTGGTGGTTCAGCAATAACTGCAGCTTGGTCTATAATTTCGGGAGGAGGAACGCTAAGTTCTACTGCCCAAACAGCTACTCCAAGTACAGTCACTTATACCCCCGCCGCAAACTATACAGGACCTGTATTGCTTAGGTTGACAACGAATGATCCTACTGGACCTTGTATTCCAGCAACAAGTGATAGAACAATTAATGTCGTTTCGATCAATATTACCACTACTGTTGGAAACAATCCAACATCTTGTATTGTAAATAATGGATCTATCGTAATTTCAGGATTACAAAATTCGGTTACTTACCTCGTTAATTATAGTCTTGCTGGGATACCTCAACCACAATTAAGCTTAACCTCTTCAGC
>JBIKJU010000018.1:0-17493 GCA_044360745.1 Chitinophagales bacterium | reverse complement strand
TTTATGAGTCAAAAAACTTTTTGTACTTAGGAAGGGGGTATGGATTTCCTGTAGCTCTTGAAGGGGCTTTAAAACTAAAAGAAATTTCCTATATCCATGCTGAAGGGTATCCTGCGGCAGAAATGAAACATGGTCCTATAGCTTTGATAGATGAAGAAATGCCTGTAGTAGTAGTGGCTACTAAGAGCTCAAATTACGAGAAGGTAATTTCAAACATTCAAGAAGTAAAAGCTCGAAAGGGCAAGATAATAGCTATAGTGACAGAAGGTGATGACAAAGTAAAAGCTATGGCTGATTTTGTGATTGAAATTCCAGAAACAAGAGATATTCTTGAGCCGCTAGTGGCAACCATTCCGCTTCAACTTTTATCATATCATATAGCTCTTCTTAGAGGCTGTAATGTAGACCAGCCAAGAAACCTAGCTAAATCTGTGACCGTAGAATAGAGTATTACTTCAATAAAGGAATACAAAATCCAGCTTGCTTATTTTTTTTATAAAGCTCAGCTACATCTTTTATTGTTTTTTCCAGTGGGATAAAGGAATAGTTGAGCTCTTTTTTTACTTTTTCATTTGAATATTTAAAATCTGTAAGTGCTACTTCTATCAAGTCCTTAGTTATATTATGTGGAGTAGATGTAAGTTTTGATTTTAACCAATCTGCCCGCCAAGCTAAGGCCGCTAAACCTCTACCAACAGGCCATTGGGGATGTTTTACTCCAAGTTCGTCTGCTATTTTATACATCACATCGCGTAATGATATGTTTTCAGCTGATACTATAAATTTTTCTCCTGTAATTTCACTTTCTAAAAGCCTGATGCCAATTTCGCAAACATCACGTACATCTACAAAACCATTAGTGCCATTGGTATAAAAGGGATATGAGGAATCTACTTGCGGGAAAATTTTATTTGGATCGAGATGCCAATATCCTCCACCTAATATGGTAGAAGGGTTAATTATCACTACATTTAGTCCTTCCGCATGTGCTCGCAAAGCCTCCCTTTCTCCTAAAAACTTTGAACGGTAGTATGAAAAATTATCCTTACTGTCTTTTATATCTTGGTTCTCATCGATGACATTAGTGCCTTTAGGTCTGCAAAAGGCAGCTACACTACTGATATGCAAAACCCTTTTTACATCAGCTTCTAGCGCGCAGTTCATTACATTGGCAGTGCCTTCGACATTTGTATTCATCATTAACTCTTCATCTTCTGTTCTAAATGATATCACCGCAGCTGAATGCACAACATGACTCACGCCCTGCATACCTTCTTGAAGCGAAAAAATATCACCTACATCTCCATTTAGCCATTCTATTTTAGATGCATCTTCACCTAATAAATCGAGTTTGCTATTTGATCGTTTTATTGCTTTTACAGCATATCCTTTTTGTAGTAAACGTCTAGCAATACTTGATCCTACTAGTCCTGTTGCGCCAGTTATAAAGACTTTATTCATGTGATTTATTATGATAGTAAATAGCTCCATTTACTGAACTTTGGCTTGCTCCAGTTACAGATTTTAAAACATTAATTTTCTTTTCCCAGCGCAAAACTCCCATAAAAGCAATAATAAGTGCTTCTTTGAAATTGACAATGGTTGGTGGTGGTATAAAGGTATTCAACGTTGAATGTGTTTTTATTCTTTCGACTAAAAAAGTATTGAATGCCCCACCACCTGTTATCATTAACGTATTATCATTAAAACTAAATTTTGATAATGCATTATGGATTTGAATGGCTGTATGTTCTGTAGCTGTTGCAAGTTTATCAGCTATTGATATGGTAGAGGAGTTTAGAATAGGAATAATATGATCTTTAGTAAAACTATTGTCTAAAGATTTTGGTGCCAATATTTCAAAATATTTTAAATCATTAAGTTGGTGGAGTAGTTCGTGGTTTACTTTTCCAGATCTAGCAATATCACCATTTTTGTCATATTCTTCACCTATGCTTTGAGCTAAACAGTTTAATACTTGATTAGCTGCACAAACATCAAAGGCGATAAGGGTATCTTCTTTATGAATAGCTATGTTGGCGATTCCTCCTAAGTTTAAAAAAGCGGCAAAGTTCTCAAAAAGATACTTTTCTCCAATTGGTACTACAGGTGCACCTTGTCCACCTAACGCCACATCTAAACTTCTAAACTGATTGATGACGGGAAAACCTGTTAGCGCAGCGATGGCGGATCCATCACCTATTTGAGCAGTAAATTTAGATTCTGGATAATGAAAAACTGTATGACCATGAGATGCAATAAAATCAAGCTTTTGAATATTGTAATGAGCTATAAAATCACGTACCTCTCTTCCAATATAATGCCCTAAATCAATATCTAACTTTACGAAATCATAAGCAGATAGTTTAGTTGCGTGTTGGAGTCTCTCAGCAATATCATCTTTAAAACTTTTGCATTCTGCATTTAAGATTTCAAATGTCCATTTATTGTTTGTAAACGTAAAAGAACAATAGGCAATATCAAGCCCATCTAACGAGCTACCAGACATCACGCCTATAGTGAAGTATTGTTGCATGTTTATGAAATGAAATGATTCCAACCTTGAGCAGTGAGTGGGTGCCTGTTGCCTCCTTTTGTTATAAGTACACATCCAATATCACTCTCCGTTACTTGACCTATCACAGTGATTTGATCATTATCTGCTATTTTTGATTCATCGCGATTGTCAATCGTAAAGAGTAGCTCATAGTCTTCGCCTCCACTCAAAGCACACGTAATTGGGTCTAAATTAAATTTGATGGCACGTTGATAAGTTTCCTCAGTTAATGGTACTTGACCTTCATAGATTTCACACCCTACTTTTGATGAAGTACATATATGCAATAGGTCTGAAGAGAGCCCGTCAGATATATCTATCATAGAAGTAGGAAGTAGACCTGCATCATCAAAAAAATGAATCATATCTTTTCGAGCTTCTGGTTTTAAATGTCGCCTTACCAAGTATTCATCATCTTCTAAATCTGGCTCTATGGCTTGATTTTCTAAAAATATTTGCTTTTCTCTTTTTAGTAATTGCAAACCTAAATACGAAGCACCGAGGTCGCCAGTTACACAAATCAAATCACCGACTTTTGCACCATTCCTATAAACAATATTTTCGGATTTTGATTGCCCTAAAACCGTAACTGAAATGGTGAGTCCTTTTGGGGATGATGTTGTATCTCCACCTATCAAATCTACACCATAGGTAGTACATGCATGTCTGATGCCTTCATAAATTTCATCTATTGCTTCTACTGTGTATTTGCTTGAAATTGCTAAAGAAACTAATACTTGTTTCGGATGAGCATTCATGGCATAAATATCTGATAAATTAACTACAACTGCCTTATAGCCTAGATGTTTAAGGGGAGTGTATGTGATATCAAAATGTATGTCTTCTACCAACAAATCTGTAGAAACAAGTTGATGAAATCCTTCGCTGTTGACTACTGCTGCATCGTCTCCTACACCAACTAATGTAGATGAATTTTTAGCCGAAAAGTTTTTGGTGATTCTTTTTATTAGGCCAAATTCGCCTAGCTTATCTATATTAGTCATGAATTATTTTGATATTTTAAAAACCTAGCAAAAATAAACAATTAAATTTGCTATAAATTAAATCTTTATGAGCTACTTTAAAAATCTTGCTACAGCCTGGAAAACACAACTAGTAAACAAGCGATTTAAGACCCATTTGGCAGGAGCTTTTATCATGATATTTCTATCATTTCAAATCAACATCTACTTTTTGAATGTATGGCAAACAAGAGATGGTATAGTCGTAAATGACCAAATTCTTAATATGCTTACTCCTTATGATTTTTCATTACCTATTTTTTTAGTGACTTATGGTGGTATTTTGGTTACAATTTTTAGAGTGATTCTTACACCTCAAAAATTTATCGTTTTGCTGTATGGTTATTCTTTACTCACGTTGTGCAGAACGGTTAGCATATACTTTTTGCCACTCGAACCGCCAGCTCAAATGGTTTTTTTAAATGATCCTATTGCTTCATTTATATTATTTCAAAAACATGTAGTAACGAAAGATTTGTTTTTTTCAGGACACACCTCTTCTTTCTTTTATTGTGTGTTTGCGTTAGACGATAAAGCTCACCGACAAATTGGATTTGCAATGGCTATGGTACTAGGCCTTATGCTTATGATCCAACATGTACACTACAGTATTGATATTTTTGCAGCACCGTTTTTTGCCTATTTTTGTTATAAGTCAGCTACTACTTATTTTAAATGGGATGATGAAAAGAATAATATTTTTTCACTTTCCTAGAAGTTTCCAGCGGATTTCATCCATCAAGAATTTAGTTTTTCTAGAGAATCGCATTCCTTCCATCTCCAGCATCAGAGATGAACGATAGCATGGATTTAGGCCCCAATTAAGCATACGTCTCCATAACGATTCGTCAGCATATGGAAATTTCTCTTGCTTCAAAAATGGTTTTATCTTGGGTAAAATTTGATTTTCATACACGCCTCTGTTGTGCTTGTATAAAGAGGGAGATACAGGAGGCATCACTTCCATGCCGATATGAAAAGTGAGATGATGATCATCATACACTTCAGTTTTTTTTGAAAATGCTACGAGATTATGCAAAAGAGAAACCTCTAAAAAAGGCACTCCTACACAGATCTCATCTAGGATTAACTGTTGTAAAACCTCTCGTTTTATAACAAATGTATCATAGCCTGGATGTTTTTTGCCAATGTCTGAGTAGACATCATTTAGGTCTTGTGCCAGTAGGTATTGGCGACCTACTCTTCTTCGGGTGATTAAGAATGAGTCGGCATAGCCATTAGCTACTTTTTTGTGAACAAAGTCATAAAAATGCGGCATTAGACCTATATCCATATTGGTGAAGATAAAGTATTTAGCAGTGCTGTTATTAAGCGCTTTTTCAAATATATCTTTTATAAATGGCAGTTGCTTTTCTTGACTAAAAGCAGGTTTATCAGCGATACTGCGTTTGATTTCTTTCAGTGGTTTAAAAATGGATGCCAGTAGGAGTGAAGAGTCCTGCTGCATGATGGCTAAATGTTCTATTGGGAGGTGGTTTGAGAATTTAGCTGCAGCTTCTATACTGCGAAGAGTCGCGTTTTGTATGTGTTGAAACTCGCTCGAAGGGGATACTTCAAAGGGGTTTATGATATGAGCTATAGTAATGTTTGTTAAACCACTCATTAATGTTGTTTTTTAAATGAATATGAAAAAGACTCTTTGCTCATTTCAAAATCTTATATTCGCCTAAAATAAAAAGAAAAATGGATAATATAGTTTACAGCTACAAATTGAAGGATATTAGGGGAAATGAAATTGATTTATCTTCTTTTAAAGGAAAGAAAATCTTATTTGTAAATACAGCATCTGCATGTGGGCTTACTCCACAATACTCACAACTTCAAGAGCTGCATGAAAACTTCAAAGATAAATTAGTAGTTATCGGTTTGCCGTGCAATGATTTTGGAGCTCAAGAGCCTGGCTCTTCTGATGAAATAGTGCAGTTTTGTGAAACCAACTTTAAGGTTTCCTTTTTGCTCACCGAAAAGGTAGTGATAAAAGGAGACTCAGTATCGCCCATTTATCAGTTTTTGACATCAAAATCGCTCAATGGAAAACTAGATAGTGAAGTAGTGTGGAATTTTCAAAAATATTTAGTAGACGAAAACGGACATTTAATCGCATCTTTTCATCCTCAAACAGAAGTAATGAGTGAAGAATTTTTAAGCCACTTGAATTAGTTTAAGTTCAATGAAGTTTATAGATATACCTGGTCATGATCAACTAAAGCAGAAAGTAACTTCGCTTATTGCAGATAGCAAACTACCGCATGCCATTATGTTGGCTGGCAATGAAGGAGTAGGGGTATTGCCTATGGCTTTGGCGATGGCGCAGATGGCTACTTGTGAACGAGTATCTTCGCCTCCCGATTCAGGAGCTAGTTTGTTTGGTGATGCTCCTGTTGAGAAAACACCTATGACCGATAGTTGCGGAGTATGTCCATCTTGTCTGAAAGCACAGAAGTTTATTCACCCAGATATCCACTTTGTGTATCCAGTATATACTCGAAAGCCTCTCGAAAAAACCATAAGCTCTCATTTCATTACAGAGTGGCGATCTGCTATCGCAGCTAATCCATATCTCAATCTCAACGACTGGCTACAACACATAGGCGCTGAGAATAAACAAGGCAATATCTCAGCTACAGAGTGTAGGGAGATTATTCATTCTGTGAGTTTGAAAAGTTTTGAGTCGAGATATAAAGTATACATAATTTGGATGGCTGAGCTACTCAAAGAGTCTGGAAATATACTCTTGAAAGTAATAGAGGAGCCACCGCCTAACACACTATTTATTTTTGCTGTAGAGCAAATAGAAAAGGTCATAGGCACTATCTTATCACGTACACAGTTGTATAAATTACCCCCCATTTCTCCCCAAGCTATTGCCAACTATTTGATAGATATGCACGAAGTACCCAGCGATGAGGCTAATCGAATAGGGAAGGTATCAGATGGAAATCTAAACTTGGCTTTAGAGATGATAAAATTAGAAACTGGTAAGTATGAGGAAATGATGCAGCGCTGGTTTTCGATCTGTGTGCGCCTTAGAGGAGCACTTGCTAAAGAAGCAAGTATAAACTTACAAAACCTAAGTGAAGAATTTCAAAAGCTAGGGCGCGAAAATCAAAAAGCATTTTTTCAGTATACCATATGGGTGCTGCGAGAAATGACACTTGTAGCACAAGGGATAGAAACAGAAAAGCTTTCCGAATCTGAAAAAATATTTGCTGTTAAAGTAGCTAAGCTTCTTACTGGAGATAGATCATTGAAGTTATTCCAACTATTTGAAAATGCTATCTATCACATAGAGCGAAACGCTAACCCTAAAATTTTAATTTATGATGTTTCGTTTGCTGTGAGTAGGGTTTTTGTGGAGTAGAGCATAGTTTTACTGTGTTTCATGAAAGCACTGACCCCCCCCCAGCTAGTCCAAGAATTTATTAGCTAGTTCAAGCATCTGCTTGGACTTCTTTTGTTTTCTTATTTTTAGAATATGGGAAGGGATAATGATTGATGTAAAAGAAATACAGACCAGAAGAAGAATGGCACAAGTAGATACTTGCGCCAGCATGGGGAGTAGAGCATAGTTTTACTGTGTTTCATGAAAGTACTGACCCCCCCAGCTAGTCCAAGAATTTATTAGCTAGTTCAAGCATCTGCTTGGACTTCTTTTGTTTTCTTATTTTTAGAATATGGGAAGGGATAATGATTAATGTAAAAGAAATACAGACCAGAAGAAGAATAGAACAAGTAGATACTCGCGCCAGCATGGGATTTCTCGGTCGTTCCTTCTTCGAAATGAAGACGAAGTGGGCGATAGGTTTTTTTCATCTATGCTTTTACTCTCATCAGAGAGGATAATTTAGAATCTTAGGATGTACTGATTCGATGATGTTTTATATCTGCCCTATCTTAATTTCTCCTCAAATCAAACTTCTCTATTTTGTTATACAAATGCGAGCGTTGTATATCTAAGATCTCTGCTGTTTTTGATACATTCCATTGATACTTTTTGAGCATGTGCTCTATAAAGAGTTTCTCCATGTGCTCTTTAAAATCTTGAAATTTATCAAACTGCTCAAAAATATCTGTAGGTGTATTTTTCATATGAACATTCGTCACAAACAGCTTTACGTCATCATCTGTAATTTTTGTTTCGCTCAATATAATGAGTCGCTCTATCACATTTCTTAGTTCACGAATATTCCCTTCCCAACGCATATTTTTCAGTTCTTCGAGTGCTTTTGGAGTAATGATTTTTTTCGGTACGCCATAGTCTTCACACACCTCCTTCACAAATTTTTCGGCCAAAAGCGGAATGTCGTCTTCTCGGTCGTTGAGTGTTGGTACATGAATAATAATCACACTTAAGCGGTGATATAAGTCCATTCTAAATCTGCCTTCTTCTATTTCGCGCACAAGGTCTTTGTTGGTAGCAGCAATAACCCGCACATCTACATTGAGGTCTTTATCTCCACCTACACGCGTTATTTTATTTTCTTGTAAGGCTCTCAGCACTTTTGCTTGAGCCGAAAGACTCATATCGCCTATTTCATCTAAAAATAGGGTGCCTCCATTAGCCAATTCAAATTTTCCTTGTTTTTGTTTTATAGCAGAAGTAAACGCTCCTTTTTCATGGCCAAACAATTCGCTTTCTATTAACTCTGATGGAATAGCAGCGCAGTTCACTTCTATAAGAGGCAATTCAGCTCGCTTAGATTTTTCGTGTAGCCAGCGAGCTACGAGTTCTTTTCCAGTTCCATTTTCACCGGTGATGAGCACTCGAGCATCGGTAGGAGCTACTCTTTCTATCGTATCTTTTATTTTTTGAATGGCTGGAGAACCTCCTACTATCTCTCTAGTTTTGGTTACTTTTCGTTTGAGGACTTTAGTCTCTGTCACCAATGTAGATTTGTCTAATGCATTTCTAACAGTGATGAGTAATCTATTGAGGTCAGGTGGCTTTGAGATAAAATCGAAAGCCCCAGAGCGAACGGCATCTACAGCAGTTTCTATATTCCCATGCCCTGAAATCATTATGATTTGTGTTTCTAAGCCCTCCTTTTTAAGCTTTTCCAAGACTTCTAAGCCGTCCATTTTTGGCATTTTGATATCACATAGGGCTACATCGTACTCGCCATCTTTGAGCATATCATATGCTTTTTGACCATCTTCAGCTTCATCTACTTTGTAGTTTTCATACTCTAAGATTTCGCGCAGGGTTTTGCGAATGGCTTTTTCATCATCTGCTATCAATATACTTGGCATGCCTAGTTGGGTTTATGTGGTTAGTTGGGTTTAATTTTGTTGTTCGTTTCGCAGCTTTCACCTCTACAACACTCATCTATGTTGGTTTTGCAAAAATGACACTGTCCATGGCCATGCACCCATATTACCATGAGTGGTTGACCACAGTAGGTGCATCGTGCATCGTGCGCTTTCTTTTTGTTATCTGTCTGTTTCATTTTTTTAATAAAAAACCATATGCCTATAAGCCGGATTCTGTCTTTTGTTTTCACAAAAGTTCTACCATTTATCTGCGATGCCGGTCACCCGTCATCTTTAGCGCCCAACCCCCCGATATCGAGCGAGCAGCTCTCTATCACCGGTATACATGGGCTTTCAACCCGCCAGGTTTACCCGAAGTCTATGTTGCCATAGTCTCCTGTGCGCTCTTACCGCACATTTTCACCCTTACCGCGCCCAAAGGCGTGGCGGTTATTTTCTGTGGCACTGTCTCTACTACTTTTCAGCAGTATCTACCCGTTAGGTAGGGCGGTGCTCTTTGTTGTCCGGACTTTCCTCGTTGTATCTAGTACAAAGCGGTAGAACGACATACGGTTGTGTGTAAAAGTAGACGTTTATTTTTCTATACAAAAGGTATTTAGAGAAATGTGCATATTTTGTGCAAAAAAGTGAATATGATGATACGATGGAAAGTAGCTCAATGGTTTGAGTTGTGGTGGTGGAAAAGGTACATGAATCAGAAAAATAAGATGCAGTACATAAGCTGGAAAAGCTCGTATTGGCTGGGTTTGATAGAAAGATTAGGTATGAAGCAGCATTGGCTATTTGCATCTGATGTGGCTGATTTAGGCTGTGGGCCATTTGGATTGTCGCTTATTCATGAGCCTTTAAAAAAACCATTAGTAGCTGTAGACCCTTTGATAAATGAATATGAACAACAGCTAAATCACTTCAAAAAGGAAGAGTACCCAAGCACTCAGTTTATCAATAGCACTTTAGAAAGTTATAACTCTGAGAAAAAGTTTGATTTTGTTTTTTGCATGAATGCCATAAATCATGTGTCTGACATTGTTTATTCAATTAAAAAGTTGGCAATGTTGACTAAAGAAAACGGTATACTTATCATTGGTGCAGATGCCCATAACTATGCTTTCTTTAATTTTTTATTTCGATTAGTCCCTGGCGATATTCTTCACCCTCATCAATACAATCTTCTAGAGTATGAATTGATGTTGAAGAATTCAGGATTTGAAATAAAGAAACAACAGATGATTAAAAAGGAATTCTTTTTTTCATACTGGGTCATAGTGGCAGAAAGGCGCTCAAAGTGAGGTTATCTAAGAACTACTTTTTCTGTTTTGCATTGTCCATTGCTATCGCATAGAGATACTAAATAGCTGCCAGAGGTAGCTCCTAGATTTTTCAACTGAATTGTTTCTTTGAAAAAATCACTCGCTTCATTTGATTTTTTCCAAATACTTTTTCCTTTGATATCAGTGACTTCGATAGTAAAGCTGTTTTTCGAAACTACTTCAATACTAAGCTCTGAGTTGGTAGGGTTAGGATATAATTTGAAAGCAACATCTTTGTTTATGACATTTTGAATCGAATTAGGAAACACGGTTTTAATAATTGTAAACTCATCTCCTATAGTACCATTTGCTTTTAGGTAACGAGATGTAAGGGTGTCTCTATTTACATCTATCACCAGCGAGCCTAAGCATTCGCTGCAACCATCTTTAGATACCATGATAGCATGATTGAGAGGTGGATTGCTAGAGCTGCTTCCTCCATTGCCACTCACTATATATACAGTGCCCTTGCCTCCATTTGGACCATTGAGGTGTTTTCTGTAGGGAGTGCCATTAGCTAAACTTCCATTTCCTTTGTCTAAAATTTTAGTAGAGTCTACAGTAGTTCCATTGCCAAAGTAGCCATTCATCAAAAGTGACCTTTCATAAACGTGACTATGACCAGCCAAAACTAAATCTACACCATATTGCTCAAAGATAGGTGCCCATTTCTCTCTCACAGTTCTCATTACTACCTCTATAGGCGATGCTGATACATGCGATCCAGCACTATGTGGAGGTTGGTGAAGGTATAAGACTGTCCAATGTTTGGTGTTAGCAGCTAAATCTTGCTCTAACCATAATTTCATAGGAGAGGTATTAAAGTTAGAACCAGCATTCATTCCTAGCCAGTCGTGTGAGCCGTTCGATAGTGAAGCTAATTCTGTGTTAATGCTCACGAAGTGAATATCACCATAATCAAATGAGTAAAACAGTTTTTTGCCAGATGCTACACCACCATTTTCACCGTTCATAGGAACGTCTATAACATCGAGATAGGTGCCAGATTGGTTGTCTGGATGCACCGTGTTTGTTAACGGTGAAAATGAGTTGTAGTCATGATTGCCAGGTGTAGGATGAAAGTGCATTTTGCGCAATAAATTTTTGTAGCCATAAAGACTATCAAAAACCCTTTGTTGGTATTCAGCATCAGTACCATCGCTGTAGGCATTATCGCCTAGCCATAGCCATAGGTCCGTTTTTTCGTCAGTGTCATAGTTTACAAAGGCATCTCTAACTGAACTTTGGCGTGTATTTGCTTTCCCAAAATCACCAATTACCCATATTCTGGTAGACAAAGAAGCCCCAGGAGCTGGGAATGTTTTGAAGCGATAGTCTAATGATGCTGTATTAAAAAATTTGGTTTGGTCGCCTACTTGGTAATAATAAATAGTGTAAGGTTGTAGTCCATTTATGACAACTCTATGATTAGTTTTTGGAGTAAGATCGGAAGCAGTTTGTGTTAGCGAACTAAGGTTAGTGCCGAACTGCACGCGCGATGTAGTGGCTACATCAGTTCTCCATTTTATGACAATAGAGTTTGCCGTTGGGTTTTGTAGATAAGGCCCTCTTATCACATCTTGTGCGGTAGCTAGTGAAAAAATCGAAAGTAGGGTAATAATAAGTTTTGATTTCATAAATATTTTTTTGCTAATATAAACAGAAATGTAATTTGTTTGGGCTTTTCTTGTTAAGTTTTTGTTGTTTTTTAATCAATTATACGGTTTAAATTAATACAACATTTCATTTTTATCGATAAATTTATTGAGAAACAAATTTTTTTTACTTTTGAACTATAAAATGTAGTCATGAAAAATTTAGCTATTGGTATTGTTCTCTTTGTTGTTTTAGCTCTTAGTAGCTGTGGCAAATGTGTTGATTGTAAGAATATAAGCGGTGTTTCTTCTACCGAAACCATTTGCAAAGAAGACTATGAAACTAAATATAAAAACAATGCTGTTTCTTGGGAAAAGTATAGAAGTGCTCTTAAAGCTTCGGGATGCAAATAAATTTTTCAAACACTTTTTTTTGAAAATAAAAATATACTTTTGAGTCATTATTAACTTTTAAAAACAAAAAAAATGAAAAAAGTATTTTTTGCAGTAGCTGCTCTTGCAGTAATAGGTCTCTCTTCTTGTAAAGAGTGTGTAGATTGTTCAGGTGTTTCAGGAGCTGGAGCTTCAGGTAAAATCTGTAAGGATGACTATGAGGCTACTGGTGCAAATGCTATTGTGACTTGGGATACTTACAAAGCAGCTTTGAAAGCAGCTGGTTGCAAGTAATCAAATTTGTTTAATCATCTTGAAAGCCTCCAAATATTGGGGGCTTTCTTTTTTATGAGGTTTAAGCAAAAAAAATCCCAGATGAAAATTCATCTGGGACTTTTTGTAAAAGTGAACGATGTACGATTAGAATTTATATCCGATACCTAGGTTGAAGGCTTCTCTAAACTGAGTTCCTCTTCCAAAGTATTGTGTACCATCACCTCTCGTTTTTGGAACTGCCACGTCATGGTCATAGATAAGTTGAGTTTCAAGTGAGGCTTGTAAAAACTTATTGATTTTAAACGTAATCGTGGTATTCCAGTTAATATCAGTATTTAATCTATTGTCATAAAATCTCTTGTCTAAAAGATCTTGAGATGGGTTGCCTCCACTAGCTTCAATAGCTTTTATTTCTTTATCTACTAGAGCATCTACTTTATTCTTTTCAGTATAGCTATGGAATAGCTCAAGAGATGTACGTAAGTTTACATTTTTGAAGATGTCTTTTTGTAAGTCCGCTCTTAGATATGCTCCAAACTCAGCACGCATTACTTTACCTAAGTCTACACCGTATTGAGTTTCGTCTATATGATTTAACGTTACAGCACCTGGTACATCTTTAGTAACAAAGGTTAGCTTGCCAGCAGCAGGTGATAAGTAAACTGAAAACCAGTCAACAGGTTTGTAGTTTATACCTAAAGTTACGGTTAGGTATGCTGGTGCCGCAAATGAAGATACTCTATCTCTTGCAGTATCGCCAGGATATTCATTACCATTTGAGAATTGAGTTCTAAAGTCAGCTAGTGCAGCTACAAACCATTTATTTTTTTTGTCAATAGCATATCCCGCTTTAGAAGTAAGCTGCAAAAGGTCTTGGTTTTTTCTTACTGGAAATTTATTGCTTTTTAAATCTCTCAGTTTTCCTTGTGCTATGACACCCCAAGAAGCTATCAATAAATTGTCCCATGCCCATTTCCCCTTTTTATAATTTGCAAATGCATTTCCATTGAGCAATACAGAGATTGAGTTTTGTCCACCACCTGCCCAGTTGACTAGGGCTACTTGTCCGAAATTAAGCGATGCCGCACCACCAAATTTCCATTTTTTTGTGGCGGTATCCACTTGTGCTGCTTTTACGGTTACTTCTCTAAGGTCTTTTTCTGCTTGGGCATATACAGATGCTAAAGAAAAAAAGATAGCACCAATCGTAGTTAGTATAAGTTTTTTCATAATTAAATTTTTTGTTTTAATAATTTAGGCACAAATATCTAAAATTATGACAAAACGTAATTTGAATACCAATAAAATATATTTTATTTTTTTAACATCTCTATATCTTATCATAAACTACTGAAATTCAATTAAATGAGGTTACATGTTGTTTTTTAAATAACAAAAGGTACTATGCAATGCAAATTACTGACTAAAGCATATATCTTTGCATTGTAAATTAAAAACAATGGATATAGAAAACAGTAAAGCGCAAATGCGGAAGGGAGTTTTAGAGTTTTGTATACTCTCTATATTGTCTAGGGGCGAAAAATATGCCTCTACAATTTTAGAGGAGTTAAAAGATGCTCAGCTTTTGGTGGTGGAGGGAACAATTTATCCTCTTCTGACCAGATTAAAAAACGAGGGGCTACTGATATACAGATGGGAGGAGTCTTCTTCAGGCCCACCTCGAAAGTATTTTACATTAACTGAGTCTGGTTTCTCTTTTTTAAAAGAGTTGACTTTGGCCTATCAAACACAATCTAAAGCAGTTGAAAAATTAATTAATCAAAATTTATAAATCATAAAAAGAACAACAATGAAAAAGACAATTCATGTACATTTAGGCGGAATGCCCTTTGTAATAGAGGAGGACGCGTATGAAATACTTAATGACTATCTTAAAAGTTTAAAAGCTAAATTTGAAAAAGAGACCGAAAGCGATGAAATTGTTCAAGATTTTGAGTATAGAATAGCAGAAGTTTTTGCTCACAAACTAGGTAAGACTCGACAAGTCATATTAGATAAAGATGTGGCAGATGTAATTCAACAATTGGGTCGTCCTGAAGAGTTAGGCACTCCATTGGAGGAGGAAGTGAAATCAAATTCGAGTAAAGAAAATAAGCAAGAAGAAAAGGAGGTTTTGGGAGGTAGCGATAAAAGGCTTTTTCGCGATGCTGACAATAAAGTAGTCGGAGGGGTGATATCTGGTCTTTGTCATTATCTAGGTTGGAACGAACCCACTTGGGCGAGAATTGCATTTTTACTCCTTTTTTGGGTTTCGGGCGGCACTATTCTTTTGATATACTTCATGTTTGTATTGATAGTGCCTAAAGCGCAAACTACGGTTGAGAAGTTGCAAATGAAAGGGAAGCCGGTCACCATTGATACCCTAGAAAAGGAAGTAAAAGAAGCTGCGAAAAGAACGGAGTCTTTCTTGCAAAACACATTTACATCGAGCACATTTTTAAATAAAATCATTACTCTTTTGATGGTTATTATTACTGGTTTTGCTAAATTTTTAGCCCTCTTGGTTTTTTTACTCTCTCTTATATTTTTGATGGTCTATGCTGGCATTTTTTCTGGAGTGACTATCTTTGGTTTATCAGAGTTTTCTGATTATGTAAAGTTGATTTTTGATCAACAAGCTACTTATTGGTTGATGGCGTCATCGCTTTTGATAGTCATTGGGATTCCATTATTTTTTATTATGTATACTTGTGTTTCATTTATTTTCTCAACCAGAGTAAACTTAAATCGCAATCTATCATTTGGTTTATTATCAGTATGGGTCTTGTCTTTTTTAGCATTAGCAGTATCGGGTTTTAATTTTTCTACAAAGTTTGCTTCTAACTCTACCTTAACAAGAGAAATAGATTTAAACAATAAGAATGCTGAAGTTCTATATATAAAAAACATAGAGGATTCATTAGTAGACGACTTATCAAACGATGTACAAATTGATTTAGATGAAGATGGGTCATTTAATTTTGGAAACTTTAAAGGCAAAACAGAAAATGGATTTATTGTAAATGTAGTAGATATAGAATTAAAGCCTACATCTGAAAGTGTATATAAAGTTGAAGCCAATCTTAAGGCTAAAGGGAAAAGCAAAGCTGATGCTGTCTATAACACAAAATGGATCAATAATAGAATAGAGCAAAGTGATTCTACATTAAAAATCCCCATGTTATTAGAGATTTTTAAAAATTCTAAATGGCGAAATCAAGAACTGAAGTACACCATTTATATTCCAAGTGGTAAAAGACTAAAAATAGATGATGTAAGATTAGGTGAAATTCGGATATTTGATAAAGATTACTCTTCATTTTCAAACCCATCTTTTATTAACGAGAATGGTGTGATAAAGTGTCAAAAATGCATAGAACAAACTGATATAGAAACTCAAACTAATACAGAGAATATCTAAAAAAAACCTCCTCATTTGAGGAGCCTTTTATTATAAAAAAGCTAAATTATTTTTTGATTATATCCATTAGGCATTTATAAATAATCGTTGATCGGCTTTTAGCTTTATTGTCTATAGTTTGTTGCGCTCAATTATTTGGGTAAAAAGTACCTTATAGTAGTTTCTAGCATCTAGCAATGTCTCATTCTTATTCGCTTTAGGTTCAAAAATTTACTTTGAAACTCAAAACATGTTACAATTTGATTATATAAATTTGAATTAGAACATAATTTGATTAAATTCGTTTCAAATAAAAATAATCGATTATGTACGGAAACGCATATATTTCTCCAGAGGATGCAAAGAAAATGGAGTCTCATCAAGAGAATCCAGAATTGTTGGCAAATTTTGAGGCTAGAATAGCGCGAGGTGAAAAGATTGAGCCAAATGACTGGATGCCCGCAGAGTACAAGAAACAATTGCTCCGTATGATAGAGCAGCATGCACATAGTGAAATTATTGGCGCATTACCAGAAGGAACTTGGATTACAAGAGCACCAAATTTTAAGCGAAAATTAGCTTTGATAGCAAAAGTGCAAGACGAAGTAGGACATGGACAACTATTATATAGCGCAGCTGAGACACTAGGAAAAACACGGGAGCAAATGCTAGCAGATTTATGTTCTGGCAAATCAAAATACAGTAATGTGTTTAACTACCCTGCAGTGACTTGGGCAGATGTAGCTGTGATAGGTTTTTTGGTTGATGGTGCTGCTATCGTAAATCAAGTGATTAATTCTAAAGGTTCTTACGGACCATATTGTAGAGCATTAGAGCGTATCTGTTATGAAGAAAGTTTTCATTTAAAACAAGGACATGACAACGTAGTGTATTTAGCTACAGGATCTAAAAAGCAAAGAGAAATGCTACAAGCTGCTATCAATAGATGGTATCGTCCTCTTTTACACTTTTTTGGACCACCAGATGTCGCTTCACAACATTCAGAAAGGTTAATGCAATGGAAAGTGAAACTAGCGTCCAATGATGATATGCGTAACCAGTTTTTAGATCAATACGTACCGAAGATTCTAGAACTTGGTATGACCTTCCCTGACCCTAATTTGAGAAAAAACCCAGATACAGGAGTATGGGAGTTTTCTGATCCTGATTGGGATGAGTTTAAACGTGTGATCAATGGTGATGGTCCATGCAATAGAGAACGATTGGCGGTCAGAAACTTTGTAGAGCAATCTGGCAAATGGGTGCGCACAGCCATGAAGTCTAAGTCTGAAAATTATGTAACTCCATTAGCTTAAATTTATTTATGTCAAAACATATAGCAATCACAGGTGCTAATGCAGGCATAGGCTTTGCCTCTGCTAAAGCCTTGTTACAAAAAGGATTTAAAGTCTCTATGTTTTGTAGAGATGTACAGAAAGCTGAAGAGGCAAAAAGTGAATTACTTGGTCTTTTTCCAACGGCCGATATAGATATTTTTCAAGTAGATTTACTTTCCTTTGAAAGCATAAAAAATGCGTGTGCTAAGTTTGCAGAAAAATATCAACGACTTGATGTTTTGCTCAACAACGCAGGAGCTACTTTTGATAAATTTGAATTGACGAAAGATGGAGTAGAGCGAACTATGGCA
>JBIKJU010000145.1:0-5592 GCA_044360745.1 Chitinophagales bacterium | reverse complement strand
TCCATCTTGAATATTCACCTTATTGCCAATTTTAATAAAATGTACATCACCTCTTATTACGGCATTAAACCATACGCTACAGTCGTTTCCCATTACCACGTCCCCCACTACTGTTGCGTTTTCTGCTAAAAAACAATTACTTCCGAAAACCGGGTTTTTTCCCCGTACTTCCTTTATTAGTGCCATAGTTTTCTTTTGTTAGTTTCACGATTACTTCTACATCCCAACCTCCTTTTATATCTACCTCATCATTCAATATAAACTTTTGTTCAGGCTGTGTTTTTGTAAATATATTCCCTCCGTCCCAGTATCCGTTTTTGTTTTTATCTTCTACAGCTATCAATTTATATTTACCTTTCTCTAAATGATAGAAGGTGTATTTTCTGAGTTTAGAATTTATATATGCTCTTTCTACCAAACTTTCTTTTTCGTTATAAAGCTCAAGAATTATAAATTCTTCTCCCTCATATCCTGAAACTACTAGATTTCCATATTCGTCATCACGACCTGTTTTTAGTTCTAATCTTTTAGCCTTTGATGCATTATCAAATATATCAACTAATGCACTATCGGCCATGTCTATCCAGTAATTTTTTTCTTCTTTTTTTTCAAATTCAAGGAAAAGAAAGTTGTCTTTTATTTTATAATTAAAATTAATTGATGCCGCTGATAGTGTGTCTGATTTTATGATTACTTTACTTTTTGCAACCGATTTCAAAGGATTGTTGTACGGAATTACTATATCTTTTTTAGAGCTATTTATCAGCTGTATATTTTTTTTGGAATACAGTGAATCTGTTTTTACTTTATTTTTTATGGTTTTACACACAACAGTATCACCAAGAGTGCTGCAAATTTTAATAGTGTCAGACTTGTTTCTCAACCATATCTTTAAAGTATCTCGTTCTTCATTAAGTAAAGCAAATTCGATATCATTTTTAGGGGAGAAGTTTATGTCTAACTTTTCAATTGCTTTATTAAATACCACATTTACATAGTTTTCACGTGCAACAATCTCCTTTATACCAGGTTTACTAATGTTTTCAGAAGCGATTAATAGAATGTCTCTTATGGTATCTTTTACTTCTATTTTTTTGTCTAGAAATGCTACACTAGCATCATTCTTATCAAATTTTTTGTTTCCGTTTTTATCTTCAAAGCCAATAATATAATACACACTCTCTTTCACATTATCTATTTTCCAGAATCCATCTACTTTTGTTTTATAGAAGTAAACAGCTCCAGTAGCTGCTACGCTATCTTTATATAAACCTACAATTACATTTTCTAACGGTTTTAGCGTTTTAGCGTCAATTACTATTCCGCTTATACTACTTTTATCAATAGAGTCTCCAGTGCAAAAGATATAGCTTAGGTTTTCTAAAACATTTCGTTCATTCACATCAGTTATACTTTTGCCAAAGTTTATGGTGTAGGTTGTGTTTTGTTGAAGTGTATCATTAAGTTTAATAGTTACTTTGTTGTTATAAACAAAAAAGTCTGGCTTCTTATTCATTTCTGGCGAAATATAAATTTCAGATACATTGAGCGGAGAAGTTATGTATTCATCAAACTTTAAAACAATCTTATCTTCTTTAAATCTCAAACTTTCATTTTCTGGTTTTGCTGATTCTAATATAGGTGGACTTGTATCTTTAGCTCCACCTGTTGGAGCTGACTCTACTGCACAGCCATTGATAAGTGATATGCATGTAATCACAAAAAGATACAATAAAACAACTCGTATTTTTTTTCTTATCATCTTCCAAGCATTACCATTAATACAGAAATATCAGCAGGAGAAACACCACTGATCCTACTTGCTTGACCAAGATTTGTAGGTTTTATTTTACTTAACTTTTGCCTTGCTTCTATAGATAAAGATTGAATTTTGCTATACTCGAAATCGGGATTTAAAAGCACATTCTCTATATTCTGCATTTTATTAGCAAGCTCTGTTTCTTTTTCAATATAACTACCATACTTAAGCTCTATTTCTGCACCTAGTGCCACATCTACTTTTTTGTTATTCAACAAATCATTGAGCGGAGTCACATATTTTCGGAGTAAATTTATGTCTACACCAGGTCTTGATAGTATCCTTTCTAACTTCATTTTTTGGCTGATAGGAGCACTATTTATAGTTTCTAGAAGCGGATTAATTTTTTCTGGCGACACACTATAGTTTTTAAACAGGTCCTTAACCTCTTGAATCTCACCTATCTTTTTATTTACAGCCTCTAATCTGGAGTTGTCTGCTAATCCAAGTTTGTGTCCCTTTTCGGTTAGTCTAATATCGGCATTATCTTGTCTTAACAATATCCGATATTCTGCTCTAGACGTAAACATTCTGTATGGCTCTTCAGTTCCTTTATTGATTAAGTCATCTATCAGCACACCTATATAGGCTTCATTTCTTGCCAGTGTAAAAGCCTCTTCCTCTTTTGCCGATAGATGTGCGTTTATTCCAGCCATAAGTCCTTGACAAGCAGCCTCTTCGTATCCTGTTGTGCCATTTATCTGCCCTGCTAAATACAGGTTTTTGATTATTTTTGTCTCTAGCGTGTTTTTGAGTTGTGTAGGAGCAAAATAGTCATATTCTATGGCATATCCCGGCCTAAACATCCGCATATTTTCAAAGCCCGGCACAAGCCTAAGTGCTTTATGCTGAATATCTTCTGGCAAAGATGTTGAAAATCCGTTCACGTAGATCTCTACAGTATTCCATCCCTCTGGCTCTACAAAAAGTTGGTGCGAATCTTTTTCTGCAAATCGATTGATTTTATCTTCTACAGATGGGCAATACCTGGGACCTAGTCCTTGTATTCTCCCGTTAAACATAGGTGACCTGTCGAATCCTTCTCTTAGTGTGTCGTGTACTTTTTGGTTGGTATGTGTTATCCAACAACACAATTGTTTTTCGGGGATTGCTACTCCTTCTTTATACGAAAAGCCTACAACCTCTGTATCTCCATCCTGCACCTCCATTTTGGTATAGTCAAGACTTCTGCCATCTATTCTGGGTGGTGTACCGGTCTTCATTCTTCCTGCTTCAAAACCAAGTTCCACGAGTTGTTCCGTAATGCCAGTGGCTGCTTTTTCACCCGCTCTTCCTCCACCAAATTGTTTTTCACCGATATGAATTATCCCATTTAAAAAGGTCCCGCTCGTCACCACTACAGCCTTAGCCTTTACCTCTTGACCCATCCCTGTTATCACACCCATCACACGCCCATCTTTTACTATGAGCTCGCCTATCATATCTTGCCAGAAGTCTACGTTGGGTGTTTGTTCCAACATTTCTCTCCATTTCGAAGCGAACATAGCTCTGTCATTTTGTGTTCGTGGGCTCCACATGGCTGGCCCCTTTGATCGATTAAGCATTCTAAACTGCACCATCGAGTAGTCCGATACTATACCAGAGTATCCACCGAGCGCATCTATCTCTCTTACAATTTGACCTTTCGCAATGCCCCCCATTGCTGGATTACAGCTCATTTGTCCTATGGTTTGCATATTCATTGTGATGAGCAAAACACTCGAGCCCATGTTAGCCGCTGCCGCTGCCGCCTCACAGCCAGCATGCCCTGCGCCTACCACTATTACGTCATATTCTTTAAACATGCTGCAAAAATACGATTATCAAGCAAATGGACTATGTTCCACGTGAAACATAGGCGTTAAAATTTGCTATCTGTTCCACGTGGAACGCTACCGACCTATTTTCGGAATGTCGTTCCAGCTAGTGGTGTAGAGTGGAGAACGTTCTTCTGAGCGCATTTTCCAGTTGCGGTCTATGCCCGTAGCGGCATACTTTATCGTATCAATCCCGTTTTTTCGGTTGAGATAGTCTAGTGTTTTTTGAAGGCTCACATGCCGGGGATCTACCGTAGTGGTATCAAAAAGATTGCCCTGCACGCTACCTTGCGGCACTATCATAGACAATACCACTCCTCCTTTTTTGTACCGAAGCCCCTCTTGATAGCAGTTTTCCACCAGCTTTTGAGCGTATTGTATCAGCAGATTACTACATGATGTGGCTATTGGCAAGGTCATACTATCGCTCCGCTTGGTGTATTCCTCATTGTCCGAAAAGCGATTGGTAATCATAAATACATAGATATAGCCCGTCACTGACTCCTGAAGACGCAGCTTCTCGGCCGCTCGGCATGTATAAGTAGCTATAGCCTCCTTCATTTCGCTCAGCGTACACACCGCCCGCCCAAACGAACGGGTAGAGGCTATCATCTTTTTGGTTTCTAATCCCTCTTGCAGCTCCATGCAGCTTATGCCTTTGAGCTCCTTCAATAAACGCACTCCCACTACCCCTCCCAGGTACTTTTGTCCCCACTTTTCATCGCGTTTTGAGAGTTCGAAAGCTGTGCCTATACCCCAAAACCGCAGCTTTTTAGTGTATTGCCGCCCCACTCCCCATATATCTTCTACTGCTGTAGCCTTGAGCGCCTCAGCCTCTTTTTGCTCGTTGTCTAAAACATATACGCCCTTATAAAGCGCCTTATTCTTTTTAGAAAGCCGATTGGCCACCTTTGCTAGCACCTTTGTTCGCCCCACACCGATAGACACGGGTATGCCAGTCCACCGAAAAACAGTATCTGTGATATACCGGCAGTAGCCTGTCAGCTCCGCTACGGCTATATGGTCTACATCTATAAAAGCTTCGTCTACCGAGTATACTTCTATCTGCTTGTTGATACTATAAATCGCCTCCATTACTCGCCTGGAAAGGTCGCCATAGAGGGCATAATTCGAGGAAAACACCGCTACATTAGCCGCTTTTATCTGTTCTTGCATCTTGAAAAATGGAGCACCCATAGACATACCTACTGCTTTGGCCTCATCATTTCGGGCTATAATACAGCCATCGTTGTTTGATAAAACCACTATGGGTCGTCCGTGGAGGTCGGGTCGAAAGACCTTTTCGCAGGAAGCAAAAAAACTATTGCAGTCGATGATGGCTTTCATAATGGTAGGATCTTTAAGCGGTTTTGTGAATAACGAAAGTGACCACACCCCAAAACTCAAAAGCCGCTCCGGCATCAGGAATTTTGGCAGGAGAGAGTCGTCCATTTCTAAAAATAAGTCGATCGAGCATCAGATCATCACCACAACTGTAGATTACCAACGAGTTTTTGACAGGCTGCACGGAGCGATCTACCACCAGCAAATCATTTTCAAAAATAGAGAGGTGAGAAAAAGAAGCGTTTGCCACTTTCATAAAAAAAGTAGCGGGAGCATTTTTGATCAGAAGCTCATGCAAATTTAACTTTTTGTCGGCATAGTCATCCGAAGCGGCCGGAAAACCGCTGGCAATGAGCTTCGCATTGCGTTTTTGGTCCAAAAAAAGCTCGCTTTTAGATACTGGCTGGAAGTTTTTATTCAAATTCACGACTAAATTATTTAGCAATGCTAAAATAATTAGTTTTGTGAAATTTTGCAAGAAAATGGAAGAAAAGAGGGGTTTTTGAGAAAAAGTGTAATGGGATGTTGAGCAAATGGAAAAAGAAACTATTTTTGGGAGAAGGTTGATATTGTAATAAAAAAGGGCAATAGAACAAACCACAATAAATTTCA
>JBIKJU010000143.1:0-5671 GCA_044360745.1 Chitinophagales bacterium | reverse complement strand
AAATAGCTTTTGGAGGTGAAATAAATTATTCACCAAATAAAAAATGGCGTTTTTTATTAAGCGCTTCGGAAGTGAGAGATTTTTTTCTTGAACCTTCTATTACAAATGAGGTTACTTTTAGAGATAATGGAATGGGCGGTATAGACACAATAAATAGACCAATTAAGAGTTTCTTTAGAGAAGTGTTTTTTATGACTGAGTTTAAGGTGAATAAAAATATGCAACTTGATGTAGGCTTTCAATATGTAAACTATAATCGTCAGATTTATATTGGTGACGGAGACATCAATGTCTTGTCACTAACTCCTTTTGCGGAGTGGCATCATAAAATCAACAAAAAACTATCCTATAGAGTAGAGGTTCAATACCAGTATGTTCCAAAAGATTTCGGGCAATGGATGTATGCATTGGTCGAGTTTAATGTAGCACCTATGCTTTCATTTGCGGTATCTGATATGTGGAACTTTGCGCCCAATAAAAATAATCCAGAATCGTTTTATCATGTGCCTAATCACTTTTATTCCATATTTGGAGCTTATACTTACAAGAGTCATAGATTTAGCTTAAATTATGTAAAACAAGTAGGAGGAATTGTGTGTACAGGAGGAGTTTGTAGGTATGAGCCTGCATTTAGTGGTGTACGATTAGCCATAAATAGTACTTTTTAAATTAGATAAATTATGTATAAATTTTTGATTATAACAACAACATTTTTGGTTGCATTATCGAGTTGTCAAGAAGTTGGTCCAGCCATAAATCTTAACGATAGGAGAGGAGCTGGATTAGTAATTGACACAATGTATCAAGAAGCATTACAGACACCACAAACTAAGAATGTTTTGTTAGAAGATTTTACGGGCATAAGATGTATTAATTGTCCAAATGCACAAACTGAATTAAAATACTTAATAGGGCAGCATTCAGGCAGATTGATAGGTGTAAGTCATCACAGTGTTTTGCAAGATGAAGTATATCCTGTGAGCAGAGTAGAATTAACATCAAGAGTATCTCAAGTCATCGAAGATTACCTTATATATCCTGGTTTTAAACCAAGTGGATCAATTGATAGAGCAAATTTACTCAACCGCACATCGTTGTGCTATGATTATCTAGAATGGGCAGGAGCTGTAAATACAAGATTAAATCAAACTACAACAGTCAATTTAAATGTAATAAAAGAGTTTAGTAAAACAAATGGTGAACTTACACTTGATGTGAGAATGCATTATATTGTCAATGAAATAGAACCAAATCGTCTTACAATTTTTATTGTAGAAGATAGCATCGTTACTGCTCAATTAATGCCTAATAATACCATTAATGAAAACTATGTGCATGACCATGTAGTTAGGCTAGCAGTTTCTGATACTTTAGGTGATAAACTTAATTATGAATTAAATGCAGGAAATACGATCAGACATGTTTATCAAAATAATTTATCTGGAAAAGAGTTGGACTTTAGTCATTTAAAAGCAATTGTTTTTGTACACCGCTTTACTACTTCTAAGGAAGTGTTACAGGTAGTGGAGCTTAAGCTCTGAAATTTGATATTAAAAATCTTATTTTTAAAATACAGTTTTCACAAAATAATTTCAAATAATTTTGGCAAAACTTGAAACTTTCAAAAGTGAAAAATCAGGAGAATTTTAATTTAAATTAAATGCTGTAAATGGTCAAGTTATTCTTTCAAGTGAACGATATACCTCAGCAGCATCTAGAGATAATTTAATAGAATCAGTAAGAAAAAACGCTCAAGATGATAAACGATTTGAACGCAAAGAATCAAAGAAAGGAGAGCCATTTTTTACACTCAATGCTACTAACGGCCAAGTTATTGGCAAAATTCCAAATGTATTCTTCAGTATCATCTATGGAATATGGCATAGGATCTGTTAAAAAAAATGCTCATGGAGCTACAGCGGTTGAAAGAAAATAAATCATGTGAAGTCTCAATCTTTTGAGACTTTTTATTCAAAAGTTTCTGAATAATACCAGTCGCCATCTAGAATTTCAATCTTTTCTATACCAATTTTTTTGCCTGTATGTAAAGAAGATATTAAGCTAAAATGATAGGGGAAAAATGATAAGTGTAAATTAAAAGCAAATTTATATGGCCTCTCTCTTGGTAAAACTACGATGAGCTTTTTACGACAAACTCTTTTCAGCTCATTTACAGAAAGATTGAGGTCTCGCACATGTTCAAGAACATGAGTGCATATCACGGTATCAAAGGAGTTGTCTTCAAAAGGTAAAGATTCACATTTGCTAAAATGAAAATCAATATTAAGATCTTCTATTTCCTGTGTTTTAAAAATATCACAACCAGTTACTTTATATTTTTCACTCAACACTTTAAGTAGTTTACCTCTTCCACACCCAACTTCAAGTACGCTTGTTCCTTGTATATTATCTACTATTTCCTCAAAACACTTTTGATTTAAATCAGAGTCCTTTATTAGGTTTATTGCTTCAGTGTCTTTATATATTTGCACATATTCTTCATCAGTTAGCGAATAGGCTTTTTCTCTAAACTTAAGAAATATACTAGTTTTATTCTTAAATACAATCCAAAATAGCGGATACATCAACCACTCAGAATCTCTTAAAAAAGGAGGAATTACATTATTTATTACATTATTTATTAAAACTGCTTGTGTTCTTTTAAACTTTAATTTCATATTTGTTTAAAAAGTTGTATGTCCAAATGTATCAAATATATAAATGAATATTGATTTTATTTTTTTTGAATGCAAAACAAAATTTAATAGATATTTTATATTTTTAATTTTGATTCAATTCAAAAATCATGAATAAAAAACTCGGAATTAGTCTATTATTAATTGTAGGATTTACAACACTAGTGTATCTCAATCATTTTCACAATTCCTTTCATTTTGACGATGCTCACACTATTCAGAATAACATTTTTATTCATAGTCTAAAAAACATACCTCTTTTTTTTACTGATATTTCTACTGCTTCATCATTACCAACAAACCAAGGTTACCGGCCTGTTTTAATGACTTCATTAGCTATTGACTATTGGATGGCAGGTGGACTCGAAAATTTATTTCCCTATCACTTCTCTTCTTTTTTGTTTTATGTGCTAACTGGTTTATTATTATTTTTTCTTTTTAAAAAATTATTTATCGGATCATCTAAATGGTTTTCTTTAGGTTTACTTGCCGTTTATTTTGTTCATCCTGTTCACGCAGAAACAGTCAATTATATCATTCAAAGAGGAGACATACTTGCTGCATTGCTTACTTTATTTCCTTTATTACTTTATATCTATTTCCCAAATCTTAGAAAGTATTATTTATACCTCATCCCATTTTTTATTGGCATCATTGCTAAGACCAATGCTGTAGTTTTTGTACCTATATTTTTTGCTTATATTTATTTATTTGAAGAAGAAAAAGGAGCAAAAGATTTATTAGATGTCCATACTTTTTTTAAAAGTTTCATTAAATCCATTCCTGCTTTAATTGTTTTTTGTATTGGATTTTTTTTAGTTTCTATAATGCAAGCTGGACATTTTCAGCCAGGAGGGCATTCAGCATTTAATTATATCATCTCTCAACCTTATATGTTGATGTATTATAATTCTGCTCTGTTTGCTCCATTTCATCTGAATGCTGATACAGATTGGCAACCCTTCACCAGTGTATTTGAGCCAAAAGTACTTTTTGGTTTTTTATATTTATACCTTGTGCTTTCAGCTATCATTATTTCTTCAAATTACAAACGAACTAAACCTATCGCATTTGGATTACTTTGGTTTTTGGTTGGACATCTACCTACTTCACTTATTCCCTTTGCAGAAGTGATGAATGATCATCGTATGTTTTTGTCTCAAATTGGCTTATTTATTGCTTTTGGATGGATGTTTTTTTTGGTTTTTGAACAGTTTGTGCCATTAGTAAAAAACAATCCTACTTTACGATTTTTCTCATTGGCATTGTACTTTTGTTTATTAGCATGCTTAGGATATGGCACTTACGAGAGAAATAAAGTTTGGAAAAATGAAGAATCACTTTGGTCAGATTGTACTGAAAAAAGTCCTAAAAATGGTCGTGCATTAATGAACTATGGTCTTGCACTTATGGGAAAAGGAGATTATAAAAATGCCGAAATATATTTTCAAAGAGGGCTAGTACAATGGCCTTATTACGCTTATCTCCATGTAAATATGGGAATACTTAAAAATGCTATTGGTAATCCCACTGAGGCTGAGTCTTATTTTAAAAGCGGCATTCAATATGGTCAAGCATATCCTAATTCATATTTTTATTATGCTCGATTTTTATCTACTTTAAACAGAAAAGAAGAATCTACAGTTCAATTACAGAAATGTCTTTCAATGTCTGAAGCGCATATGGAAGCTCGAAACTTATTGATGAATGACTTATATACCTTGGGGCGTTATGAAGAGTTGAAATTAGTGGCATCTAAAACATTGGCAATACTTCCTGAAAGCTCTACAGCAAAACAGTTTTTAGCAATGGCCAATTATGGAAAATCCTCATTAGAAATCACTAAAGAACAAGTGTCTAACTCTAATAATCCTAATGATTTTTTAAATTTATCTTTACAGTATTATCAAGCTGAGCAATACGAAAAATGTATTGAAGCTGCCCGTAAAGCCTTAAATTTGAAACCTGATTTTCCGCAAGCTTATAATAATATTGGATCAGCGCATATAATGTTAAAACAATATGATACTGCTCTTTTAGCTTTAAATAAAGCTCTATCATTAGATCCCACCAATCAGTTGGCAAAGAATAATATTGCATGGGCTGAAAGCGAAAAGAAAAAAGCTATCATCAAATAAACATGAAAACAATTGCAGTTGTTATTTTAGGATGGAACGGGAAATCTTTTTTACAAAAATTCCTTGCTAATGTAGTTCAGTTTTCAACTTCTGAAAATAGTTTTGTTGTATATGCTGATAATGCATCTACGGATGAAAGCGTAAGCTATGTCGAAACTCATTTCCCACAAGTAAAAATAGTGAAAAATGAGCAAAATGAAGGCTTTGCAGAAGGATACAACCAAGCTTTGAAGCATGTAAATGCCGATTATTATGTCTTATTGAATCAAGATGTAGAAGTGACAGAGGGTTGGCTAACGCCACTTTTTGAGTTTTTAGAGTCGCATCCCGGTTATGCTATAGTTCAACCCAAGTTGAGAGCCTTTCATGAACCCCAAAATTTTGAGTATGCTGGTGCCTCGGGGGGGTATATAGATTTTTTGGGATATGCATTTTGTAGAGGTAGATTGTTTGATGCTATTGAAAAAGATATTAATCAATATGACCATATAGAGGACATATTTTGGGCATCTGGAGCTGCTATGATGATATGTGCTACAATGTTTCATCGCTTAGATGGGTTTGATGCAGCGTTTTTTGCGCATCAAGAAGAGATTGATTTATGTTGGAGAGTGCAAAATGAGGGCTTTAAAATTGCTGTTATTCCTCAGTCTGTAGTTTATCATATTGGAGGAGGTTCATTACCTCAAGGCAATCCTAGAAAGACCTTTCTGAATTTTAGAAACAACCTTTTTATGTTGGTGAAGAATTTACCATTTTTACAATTGATGTGGGTTTTACCATTGCGATTTTTTCTTGATCAATTGGCAATGATTTATAGCATTCTAAAAAATAAAA
>JBIKJU010000141.1:0-5733 GCA_044360745.1 Chitinophagales bacterium | reverse complement strand
AGATATGCAGCTACAGCAGCATCTATAGGTTTAGGAACTAGACTCAAGGCTCCTGATGACTTTTTTACACTTGAAGCTGCTCTAAACTATCAGAATTTTACAACTAAAAACTCATCATTTTTCCCTCTATTCACCAATGGTAGTGCTCATAATTTAAACCTTTCTATAAACATAAGCAGAAACTCAATTGATGCGCCACTTTATCCAAAACACGGATCAAATTTAACGTTCACTGCTTCTGCAACACTACCTTATTCATTGATGTTTAACAGTCTTAAAAACTTACCATATGAAAGTGATACTCTTTCTGCTAGTCAACGGTACAGAATGGTGGAGTTTTTCAAATTTAGATTTGACTTTGATTGGTATACTACAATTTATCAAAACTTAGTATTTAAGGCTTCAGCTAAAATGGGTTTCCAAGGATTTTACAATCCTCGTTTGGGCAACTCTCCATTTGAACGCTTTGAAGTGGGAGGCGATGGAATAAGTAACTTCCAAATTTTAGGTAAAGATATTATATCTCTTAGAGGTTATCCAATCATCACACCACAGGTAGGCGCAACTATCTTCAATAAGTTTTCTATGGAGTTGCGTTACCCAGTTTCGCTAAACCCATCAGCTACTATCTTTGGTTTAGCATTTTTTGAGGCAGGAAATGCATGGAGCTCATTAAAAGATTATCGTCCATATCAGCTTAATCGTTCTGTAGGTGTTGGTGTACGAGTATTCTTGCCTATGTTTGGATTGCTGGGTGTAGACTATGGATTTCCGCTCGATGCTTTATTTGATGGAGCGGGCAATAGACTTGATAATCCAAAAGGTGCACCGAGGATAATACTTGGACAAGAGCCGCAATAGTTAATAAATGAAAAAAGAAGGGGCTATTTTAATCTTGGCACTTCAATTGAAATCTAACTCTAAGAAAGGCGATTATATTTGATTTCCTTTTAAATTTTTATAACCTCAAAAATAAGAAAAATGAAAAAGTCTTTTTTGATCATGGCGTTTATAGTTGGTACAGCATTTTCTACAAACACCCTAAGCGCTCAAAAATTTTGTTTTGTAGATATGGAATACATATTGAGCAAAGTGCCCTCATATACAGAAGCTCAAAAACAACTTGATGTCGCTTCTCAAGGATATCAAAAAGAAATAGACGCTAAAAGAAAAGTGGTAGAAGATTTATACAAGTCTTTTCAAGCTGAGCAAGTATTAATGACTGAACAAATTAAGCAACAAAAAATAAAAGAAATTGAAGCAGCAGAAAAAGTAGTAAAAGATATTCAGCGAGATAAGTTTGGTCCTAGTGGTGAATTGTTTAAGAAAAGACAAGAATTGATAAAGCCTATACAAGACAAGATTTATGATGAAATTCAAAAATATGCACAAGCTAAAGTTTATGACTTTATATTTGATAAATCAAGTGGGCCATCTATGCTTTTTGCCTCAGAAAAATTCAATAAAAGTGACGATATTTTAGCCAATATGGGCATCACCAAGAAATAGAACATCACATTTACTATAAAAAAACTATTTTCGCAATCAATTTTAAAATAAAACAACAATCAAAAATAATGAAAAAATTAGCACTAGCACTAATGATGATCGGAAGCACAGCTGCTTTCGCACAACAAAAAATCGGACATCTTAATTCTGGACTTATCCTTCAAGCTTTACCTGAATACAAACAAATGTCAGAAGCTGTAGAAAAGAAAAAAGGAGAATACACAAAAATCATGGAAGGCATGTATGCTGAATATGAGAGAAAAGCAAAAGAGATACAAGAAGGTGGCGATAAAATGACACAAATAATTCTTGATAATAAAATGCAAGAAGTAAAAGACTTAGAAAGAAGGATTGGAGAATTTGAGCAAAAAGCGCAAGCTGATTTAGAAAACTATGCTCAAACATTAATGAAACCGCTAAATGAAAAATATTTGAAGGGTGTAAAAGACGTAGCTAGAGAAAATGGATATGCATACATTTTAGATGTTGCTGCTGGTGGTGTTGTCTATTTCCCTGATAGCGGAACAGATGTTACTGAGCTAGTTAAAACTAAAATAGGTGCTACACTACCTGTTCCTTCGGCTACTCAGAATAGTACAGCGCCTAAGAAATAATCCATAAAAATCCATTTGCATCTCTATATGAGCATAAGCAAAGAAAGAGCAATTGGCATATTTGATTCAGGTATTGGCGGCCTCACGGTCGCCAATGCTATTTCTAAGCTATTGCCAAACGAACAGATAATTTACTTTGGCGATACTGCACACCTGCCCTATGGCGACAAATCTAAAGAGCTGATAAGTAGCTACGCAACCAAAATAACAGACTTTTTGCTCCATGAAAAAAACTGCAAAGCAGTTGTGATTGCCTGCAACACAGCCTCGGCAGCAGCATATGAAACACTCAGAGATAAATTTAAAGGAGTAGTCCCCGTTATCAATGTCATAGACCCTATGATAGAAGCTGTCATCAATGACGACTCTATCCAACATGTGGGTGTGATAGCCACAAAAACCACCATCAATGCTGGAGTTTATCATGAAAAATTTTCAAGAAGAAAACCCACTTTAACATATAGCGAACTTGCCACGCCTTTGTTAGCTAGTATGATTGAAGAAGGCTTTTATAACAACAATATTAGCCATGCCCTGCTAGACCAGTACCTTTCAAACAAAAAGCTAAGTGGTATAGAAGCTCTAGTACTCGCTTGCACACACTACCCTCTCATAAAAGATGAAATAAATTCATTTTATAATGGGAAAGTGAAAGTTTTTGACTCTGCACAAGTAGTCGCCAAAAAGCTCAAAACAATACTAGAAAAAGAAGAGCTTCTTTCCGCTAAAAAGCTCGAAGCTGACCAATTTTTTGTTTCTGACTTTACCGATGCATTTGAAAAAACCACTAAAATATTTTATGGAGAAAAAATAATTCTCCAACTTTGCAATATCTGGCATACATAATTTAAATTTATAGAATGAAAAATATAATCCTTATCGCTGCTTGCTTTTTGAACCTATCAGTACTTTCTGCTCAAGGTGTTGATTTCGTAGAAAATATGACCTTCGAGCAAATACAAGCAAAAGCAAAAGCTGAAGGCAAACTCATTTTTATGGACTGCTATACCACTTGGTGTGGTCCCTGCAAAATGCTAAATTCACGTACTTTCCCAGATCCGGAGTTGGGGGCCTATTTCAATTCAAAATTTATCAATGTAAAAATGGATATGGAAAAAGGTGAAGGGCCATCGCTTCAAGCTAAATTTGGTGTGCGTGCTTATCCAACGTTGCTTTGGATAGACGCAGAGGGTACGGTGAAACATAGAGCTATGGGTTTTATGGAACCTCAAGGGCTCTTGAGCCAAGCTCAAAGCATACCAAATCTTATACCAGCAGAATATGAAGGCATGAAAGCAAAATTCGACAAAGGAGAACGTAATATTGATTTTTTAGCTGACTATCTTAGGGTATTAAAAGATGGAAGCATGGATTACGAATCTGTATTTAATGATTATTTAAAAACACTCTCGCCTGCTAATCTTAAAGACGACAAGCATGCACAAAGTATCTATCAATTCACTAACGATTTGAAATCGGCAGGTTTGCCTATACTGATGAAAAATAGAGCATTTTATATTTCGAAATATGGCGCATCGAATGTAGAAAATAAACTTAGTGGTATAGCTGATAAGGCTATAAAAGATGGTACCTTAAAAAAAGATGAAGCCATGCTCAAAGGGGCAACCAAGCTTATGAAAGATGCTGGAGTGAAAGATTATGCTACTAAATCAGCAAAAGCTTATTCGGACTATTTTTTGCGTACACAAAACTGGAAAATGTATGACAAATATGCTTCTGAAATGGTGAAAAAATCTTCCATGAAAGATGATAAAATTTTGAATAATACGGCCTGGAACTACTACATGAATGTAGATGACAGCAAGCTTCTCAACAAAGCTAAAGGCTGGGCATACAAAGCGGTAAACCTCAAAAATACTTGTGAAAATAATACTACCTACGCATATCTAAACTACAAACTCGGAAATCTAAAAGAAGCCGAATTGGCTTGCGATTATGCACTACTAAAAGCTGATGAAGATGGCGCAAACCCATCATCTGCAAGAGCTTTGAAAGATTTGATAAACAAGGAGAAGAAGTGAAAAAGTTCTCGTTACTCCTTCACAAATCTTCTTACCACTACATCCTTTCCTACTTCTAGTTGCAAAACATAAATACCGTTAGTTAAGCCAGCTATATTTACTGTATTTTGATTAACTTTAATACCATTCAATTCTTTTCCTAACAGGTCAAAAACCTTGATAGAATTTATGTCTTGGCCAGCTGTTTCTATCGTTAGTAGATTAGAAGCTGGATTTGGATAAACCGCTATTGAGTTGTTTTCAACATTATTGATAGAAGTAGGTGTTTGTCCATATTTCAGATTAAGCACAGGAGCATAGGCTGGGTTTGTACCATCATAAAACGCTACCAATCCATTGGCTGCAGTAGGTGCTTCTATGATGATTTGAGTAATTGCGTTTTGCTTGATATGTGCTAGTGCTGATGGAGGCAGGTCAAGTCTTATCCAATGGTCATTGCCATTATTTGAGCCAAATAGACATGGCGTGCTTACATCATCTGTTTGAGCAGCATAGTCTGTAGCTTCCACATTTATAGTAGCGCCTATTTGCCCACTTTTTATTTTGATTTGTAAGCTTCCGCTTATAGGATTTGTGCCACTTAGGCCTTTCCTTCTTAAAAACACACTTGCTTTTGCCAATGTAGTATCGAGCATAGAAGAGGTATTGAATGTAATCAAGGAGGCAAAAGAAGAAGCGCCATCTTTGCCCATTACCAATGTATCTGCTACATCTCCTTGAGATGATACGCTGCCCGATTGCAGATTTTTTTCAGCTACTACATAAAAATCATCCATCAAATACTTATGATAAAACTTTTCGGTATGGTACTCTAGCATATCTAAATATCCCTTAGCTGAAAGATGGAAACAATCTTTGGCGATGCCAAGATAATCTCTCATAGAAGTTCGAGGTGAAGGATAGTTCGGGTCACCATATGGCAATGGTTGGGTGAAAGCTGGGTAAGTACCTCCTGGGGCTATACCTAATGCAGTAGTTTGTCCAAAAGTATATTGCATTAATCCAGTGGCATTGAAAAACTCCACCTGTGGGTCGTTGTTTGCATAAACAGTCATGGAGTCAGACACCCTGTTTAGGAGTTGGTTGAGTTCAGAGATAGATGGAAATTCCATACCCTGCCAAGTGCCATAAAAAGGGTGGTTTGTGCCTAAAGGATTATTAGAGGTCAGCACTTCATTAAAATTAGGATAAGTATAACCGCCCCACATTACTTTTATGCCAGGTCGGGTAGATTTTAAAAAATCTATCACATCCTCTAATCGGGTTCTTACATTTTGAAACAAGGTGTCAGTTTGCCCTGGTGTATTGCTCACTTTCCAGTCGCCCAAATAATCATTGCCGCCTATACTCAAATGAATGACCTCAATAGAAGGATATGCTTGTATAAGCGAATCTATCACTCTTCGTTTATCCGGCCTTTGAAAATCATCTGTTTCTGCACCATTTTCAGCTATTACCGCATTGGTAAGATAGCGATAATTAGAATGCCCCCACTTACGAAAAGCGTTGTTGATGGTTTGATCTACACTCATAAAAAACGCCCAGCTATCGCCTACTAGCAACACTTT
>JBIKJU010000140.1:0-5738 GCA_044360745.1 Chitinophagales bacterium | reverse complement strand
TTAGCATTTGCGCTTATTGTCTTAAACCATTTACCCGGTGCAGCTTTTAGGATTCTTCCAAAGAACTGCGGTAAGACTTTTCGAGCCAATCTGAATGCGTTAGGGTCAAAATTCCCAATAATTTCATTTACATAACGGTCAATAATACTTTTAATGATATCATCAACACTTGTATTGGTTTGATCATTGGCATTGTCAAGGGCTATGTATTTGCTTTTGATGTTATTCCAAAATTGACGCTCATCTTTTGGGTCAGCTTTCCATGCAGACTGAGTAAGCCGCAGTTTTTCTTGAAATAGAATTGTAGCTAGTTGTTCTTTTCTTTCTTTATTAGAGGGGTATTTTTTTGTAAACTTATCAAATACAGTTTTTGAAATATTTTGGATAAAATTTGCGCGGTCTTCACTTAATTTGTGAATCGGCCAATCCTCTATGTTTTCAATGATATAAGGTAGCGGATAATCTTTGGGTGAAAATACTCTATAGCTCATTTTGAAATTTTGTAATGGCTAAATGTATAAAAAAAATGTAACTTATAAAACGGAGCAGCTTAAAGTTTGATTTTCAATACTTGCCCTTTTTTTAATACTGATTTAGATGATAACCCATTGTCGGTTCTTAATTTATCTATAGTTACTCCATTATATTTTTTAGCTATAGACCAAAGCGTGTCGCCAGATTGCACTTTATAGTAAACTATTTTTGGTTTTGGAGTTGGAGGTGGGGTATTGCTTTTTTGGGGCGATGGAGTGGGCTGCTTTTGAATGGTTTTGTTAGTGGTATTTGGTTGTGGGTTAGGATTAGGAACGATTACTCGTTTTGTAATGTTCCCATCGGCATCATATTCAATTTGATAAAACTCCTCTGAAAGAACACCTTCTTGATTTTGGTTTGTTTCAGATTCATTGTTTTCTGAACTACCTTCGTTTTCTGCTACTACTTCTTCAGAAGTTTTTGTGGAGTCAGACGGATTATATTTATTATTTCTTACTGATACCACTGTCTTTATTTTAAGATTTTGTCCTTTTTGTAAATTTGTGCTTTTAAGCTTATTCCATTGTTTTATTGATGATGTTGATACCCCGTATCTACTAGCTATTTTAGATATAGTTTCTCCAGATCTCACTTTATGAACTATATTATTTTCTACTTTTATAAACTCTGGATTTGCATAAAAATCAGCAACTTGTTCTTGAGCTGTTATAGTTGGGTCATTAAGTATGACATCTCTTTTTGATTCAAACTTTACGAAGTAGTTAATAGGAAGGTTGAGTGGATAACCAGCATTCGTGGCAGGGAAAAAGCCGCTTTTAATGGCTGGATTTAAAAATTCTAGTTCTTCAAGCGACATTCCTAGTGTTGAAGCTATGTGCCCTAATGTCACTTTTTGAGTTATCAATACTGTATCTACTTGATATAGCTCTCTTTTAGGTTCAGTCACTAAAATTTTATAATCCTTTGCATATTTCATTGCATAGGTAACAGCGATAAAGGTTGGAACATAGCTTCTAGTTTCGGCAGGTAGATAAGGTCTTATAGCCCAGAAGTTTTTTACTCCAGCTCTAGCTATAGCTTTATTTACATTCCCTGGGCCTGAATTGTATGCAGCTAAAGCTAATTGCCAATCGCCATACATTTTATATAGCTGTTTTAGATATTCAGTAGCAGCTTCTGTAGATTTTATTGGGTCACGTCTTTCATCAATGCATGAATTAGCATCGCAGCCAAGCATTTTTGCAGTGCTAAACATTAATTGCCAAAGACCAGTAGCGCCAGCTCTTGAAACTGCTTTTGGGTTGAGTGCGGATTCTACTATGGCAAGATATTTAAGTTCATCAGGTAGTTTTTTTCTGTCTAAAACTTCCTCAAAAAGTGGGAAATAAATCTGAGAGGCTCCTTGCATCTTACTCAATAGTTCTCTTCTTCTGTAAACAAACAAATCAATAAATGCTTTTACATCACTGTTGTAATCTAGTCTTATGAGTGAAGGGATTTTTTGAAGCCTCACTTTCATCTCTAAGTCAGTAAACTTGGGAAGTTCATCCGCAGTTATTGCAATTGACTTTCTGACATCTTCTGAAGATGAAAAGTATTTGTCAGGGGTAAGGTATAAGCCAAGTTGCTTATCAAGTTCTAAAATGACGGGGTCTAGGTCTGGTTTAACTATGCTGTCTTGTTGAGGACTAGCAAAGCTAAAAGTGCATAATAAGCTAAAATATATATATAGTGGTCCAATTTTTTTCATCTTTAAAATTACAAATTAATGTCAAAATACAAACGCTTTAAATGTCTGTAGTAATGTTTAAATTGTTTTTTTTACGATTTTTTAAATGTTTTTAAGGTGCTTACATACTTTCCTTTTAAAAATTGCATATAAATGCAGATATGTTTGAAGGTTATCCACATTTTTCTATTTTTGTGTCTATAAAACAAAACAATAACTATGACTAAATTTTTATCCAAAATTGCTTTATCAGTTTTTTTGATGTTGCAGTTTTCAGCATTTGCGCAAGTTTCGGTGACTACTGGTGGTCCACCAACTTCTTATACGAGTATTAATAGAGCGTTTAGAGCTATCAATCTTGGTGCTCACATTGGAGCTATATCTATCTCAATCGATAACAGTATAGTAGAAGATACCTTAGTGCCATTAGCCGCTAGTGGACAAGGCGCAGCGTCTTATACTTCTATAATTATAAAGCCATCAATAGCTGGTTTGACCATATCTGGCTCACCTGCCTCTCTAAGAGGTTTGTTAGAACTCGATGGAGCAGATAATGTAACGATTGACGGTTCTGCTACAGTAGGAGGAACTACTCGTGACTTAACCATTCAATCTAACACTGTTTCTTCATCGGGAACTGCGGTTATTAGATTAATAGGAAGAACCACTCTTGGTCTTGGTGTTAACAGATTTTCATTATTAAACACAAATATTGTAGGGAATGGTAAAACGACTACCACAAGTTATGGATTATATGCTGGTGGAGCTACTATTTCTACGACTGGTACGGGAGAAAATTTTGATTCTATGCAAGTCGTAAACAATACGTTTAAGCGATCATTTGTAGGGATATATGTAAGAGCTTCAACCACTCTGCTCAATACTTGCAACGATAACCTGATAAGCAGAAATATTATAGGTGATGCTGTACTGGCAAACTCAATAGCTACAGTTGGTATCGATATTTCTCAATGGATAAACTCTGCTGTTTCTGAAAATGAAATTTTTAATATTAGCGTTGACCCAACATTGACAACTAATGCCGCTGGAGTTATCATAGCTGGAGCAAATAGCAGTAATGTCATTTTCAACCGAAATAAAATCTATGATTTGTTACAACCTAATACTGGAGGATGGAATGCATATGGGATTTATCTAAATGGAGGAAGTAATCATATAGTCGTAAACAACCAAATTTATAATGTTAAGACAGTTAATTACTCACACACATCTACTATCCAAGCATTTGGTATAAGAATTAGTTCGGGAACAGGACATAAAGTTTATTATAATACTATTCATCTTTATGGGACTTACAACACAGGTAGCGCTACTGATGCTGCTGCTTATTGTTTGGGTGTAACTACAACCGCTTCAACTGGATTAGATATAAGAAATAATATTTTTAATAATGCTCTTACCTCAACAGCCTCAGGGAATGTTTACTTTACTTCTATATGGTTTCCTGCTGCTTATAACTTTAGCACTACTACCTTGAACAACAATGCTTATACAGTGCCAGATAATTCCACTAACTTTGTTGGTAGATTCGGAACTACTGCCATCACTAGTGCCTATAAAACGATGAATTTATGGCGACCTATTACACAAGTAGCTAATGCCTCAAATGATACTGCATCAGTACCTCGTTTTTTACCAACAAATGCAGTAGCGCCTTTTGTGTCTAACACTGATCTCTCTATTCCTGCTGCTACTACTACCGAAATAGAAAGTGGAGCTGTTCCTATAGCTTTGCTAGGTTTACCCAACACCGATTTTTTCAATATCAATAGACCAGCCTCTGGAAATGTTGCTGCAGATATGGGAGCTATAGAGTTTAACGGGCTCAGGCTTGCTCTTTGTCCAGCTGCAATAGTACCAGGTACAATATCAGGTACTCCACTCAATATATGTAATACTCAAACTACACTAAATTTATCAGGTCAATCTTCAGGAATTAATCAAACTTATCAATGGATTTTTTCAACAAATAATATAGTGTGGGATACTATTCCAAATGGAAAAGGAACTTCAGTAACTGTAAATCAGTCTGACACAACTTATTATAGATGTATTGTAGAATGTGCCTCACTTTCTGATACCACTTCAACATATATCATCAATATTGACAATACTCCTTTTTCGGGAACATTTACTATCAATAAAAATCTACCAACTGCTGGAACAAACTATAATTCATTTGCTGATTTAGCTTTTGACTTAAATTGTAAAGGGATAAATGGTCCTGTGATAGCTAATGTGGTTACAGGTTCTGGCCCTTATACTGAACAAGTTCAATTTATCGAAGTTACTGGAGCAAGTGGTACAAATACTATTACTATCAATGGTAATGGGGAAGAGCTAAATTTTGCTCCTACTACTGCTGCTAGACATATTATTTATTTAAATGGAGCTGATTATTTTACATTTAATAATTTGGTTATTCGCTCTACCAACACCGATTTTGCATATGGTATTTTAGGTAGTAATGGAGCTAATTTTAATACTATCCAAAATTGTACAATTAATCTATCTTCAATTACATCTGCCACAGCTGCAAGTTCAGCAGGAATTACTTTTTCTGGATCAGCAACATCTCCTACTACAGCAGGAAATTCGGGAAATGCTAATAATATATTAAATAATGTGATAACTGGGTCTGCAACTGGTGGCCCTTTTTATGGCATTACTTTTTATGGCAATGTAACTCCAAAAGCTATAGCAAATACCATAAAAGGAAATACTATCACTGATTTTTATAACACGGGGATTCAGGTCAGCAATACCGATTTATTAATAGTGGATAGCAATGATATCAGCAGACCTAACTATGGATCTGCAACAGTAATATTCCAAGGAATTTATACCCTTGGTAAAAATAATGGAGCAGAAATTACAAGAAATAAAGTACATGATTCGCATACCGCATTTCAAAATGGAACAGGGACTGCATACCCATTTTTTATATCTGGTGGTGCAGATTTTGGACAAGATATGACGTTAGCTAATAATATTTGCTACAATATTAATCAGTCTGGAACAACTTATGGTATTTATGGCACTTCACTAAAAAACACAAAACTTTACCACAATACTATCAACCTCGATAATGTAAATGCTACTGGAACTTCTTTGGTGAGAGGTATTTATCTTTTGACTGCTCCAGACACTATTGACATCAAAAATAATATTATCAGTATAACAAGAACAGGAACTGGAACAAAGCATGGAATATATTTCGGAACTAACCCAGGCACTTGGGAGAGTGATTACAACAACGTTTATGTAAATTCTTCTGCTGGAAATAACTTCTTTGGATTTGCTAATGCCGCTAATCAAATTAATAAAACTGCTTGGTATAATTTATTGTTCCAAGATGCTAATACTGACACTTTAGATCCTATTTTTGCAAATCCTTCTACGGGTGATCTTACTCCTTCTAATAGTAATTTGAACAATACAGGTTTAGCAGGTTTTGTCACAACAGACATCAATGGTACTGTTAGAGGTGCTA
>JBIKJU010000139.1:0-5792 GCA_044360745.1 Chitinophagales bacterium | reverse complement strand
TTGAAGAAAAGGAAAAGCGATTAAAAGAAAAAGAAAAGGAACTTCAATCTTTTGAGAAGAATTTAGATGGCGCTTCAAAGAGTATAGACAAGAACAAGCAAGAAAAAGAGGGTAACAAAACTACTATAACTAAATCTGAGACTGGCATAAGTGAAAATACAAAGTTGCAAGCAGTAAAAAAAGCAGAAATAGAGGCTCAAAAGACAGCTATCTAAAAGGTAAAAGCTGAACAATTTAAATTTAAGTAAGATTTAAATTTATTTTTTAAATTTGGTTTAAAATCAAATTTATGAAGAAAGTTGTTGTTGTACTTTTATCGATTATGGTTTATTTAGGTGGGTGTAAGAAAGCTGATATTATTAAATATGATTGCACGGGACTTGCCCCTTCCTATACTGTAGATGTGAAATCTATATTAGACGCTAACTGTGTAAGCTCTGGCTGTCATAACAGCAGTTCAAAACGATCGGGATATGATTTAAGTAGCTACAGTGGAGCTAAGAGCGCATCTGCTAAGAATGATTTTATGGGTAGTATGCAGCACTTATCTGGCTATTCTAAAATGCCAAAAGGTAGATCACAACTTTCGGAAGCTAATCTTAAGACAATCTCTTGTTGGATAGAAAACGGGACTCCACAGTAATCTTTAAATTGCTAAAAATTACTTGCAAATAGTAATTCTAGATTAGTGCTTTTCATCTGGAAAAGATTGCCAATATGTTCGTTTGTTACATTGCCTTTATATAAGTAGATGCCGCCTCTAATACCAGCATCTTCATAAATCAAGCCGTTTATACCTCCTAATTCAGAGCAATGAATCAATATTGGAGTCAGTATATTAGAAAATGCATGAGATGCTGTGCGTGACACTCTCGATGGTATGTTTGGCACACAATAGTGAGTCACATCGTACTTTTTGAATGTAGGCGATGCATGGTTAGTAATATTTGAGGTCTCAAAACATCCACCTTGGTCTATACTTACATCTATCAATACAGAACCAGCTTTCATGTTACTCACCATATCTTCAGTTACAATAACTGGTGTCCTCCCTTTTTTAGAGTGAATGGCACCAATTGCTACATCTGCTGTTTTTAGTTCTTGCTCCAGAGTTTCGCTTGATATGGTACTAGTAAAAAAGCGTACACCGATTCTTTCTTGCATTCGCTGTAGCTTGTAAACGTTATTATCAAAAACACTGACTACTGCACCCAACCCAAGTGCTGCCCTAGCAGCGTATGTACCTACTGCTCCAGCACCAAGTATCACTACTTTTGCTGGCGGCACGCCTGATATTCCACCAAGTAAAATTCCTTTGCCGTTATTAGCATTGCTTAGATATTCAGCAGCTATCAAAATGACAGAATTCCCAGCTATTTCACTCATAGCTCTCACAAAAGGGTAGAAACCAGCATAGTCTTTAATGTATTCAAAAGCCAATGCAGTAATTCTTTTCTCTGCTAATTTTTGAATTTGTTCTCTTTTTATTGTGGGCAGATGAATAGGTGAAATGAGCGTTTGATCTAGCTGCATGAGGTTTATTTCTTCTAGTTGAGGAGGAGCTACCTTGATGACTATATCTGCTTTAAAAACTTCTTCTTTAGAGGAAGTTATATCAGCTCCCGCTTCAGAATAATCAGTGTCAAAAAAGTGGCTATCAAAGCCTGCATTCGATTCTATAACTACTCGATGGCCATTTGCTACAAGAGTCCGGACCGATTCTGGAGTTAGCCCTATTCTATGTTCTTGAAACGTATTTTCTTTAGGAATTCCTACAAAGAGACCACCTCGTTTATTAGAAACCATAGCTGGTGATTCGAGGGGTAATAATCCTAATTTTGATGCAATGCCTTCAAATTGTTGCTTTGATATAGACATAATTTATGATTTAAAGCAGTTTAAAATTCTATTGTCATTTTCATCAATCGATAAGTTGCAATGTACGCCAGAAAACTCATTTGTAATAAGTTCTGGCCATTCTATAAAACAATAGTGGCCACTTTGCAAATATTCTACTATACCGATATTGATTAAATCATTTTTATTTTCAACCCTATATAAGTCCATATGGTAAATATAAGCATTGCTTTTGGTTTTATATGCATTTACGATTGAAAAGGTTGGTGAAGAAGTTTCATCTGTTACTCCTAGTTTTTTACATAATGATTTTATGAAAGTAGTTTTGCCAGCTCCTAAAGTTCCTTGAAATAAAAAAATACGTTCTCCTTCAAAAGAAGACAAAAGTAATTCACTTACATTTTCTATTTCAGAGAGGTTAAAATTTATCTTCAAGTTTGATTGGTTTGGCATAAAAACAAAAAAGAGATACAATTTGCAATGTACCTCTTTTTTAAAACAAAACTAACAATTAAAAACTAAAAAATATTATTCAAGCATACTTGATTTTGCTAAGAATTTCATTTTTTCAAGAGCTTTTCCTTTAATTTGTCTCACTCTCTCTCTCGACAATCCATATTTGTCTCCAATTTCTTCGAGGGTACAATTATCTTCTCCATTCAGTCCAAAGTAGGAAGCTATGACATCCCTTTCTCTTTCATATAACTTATCAAGCATACTTTCTACTGAGTTGCTTATACTTTGTCTCATCATTACTTCATCTGGCAAAAGTTGATCTTCATCAGCTATTGTATCAGCTATAGTAGTCTCTTCTTCATCAAAAAGAATAGCATCTGTAGATACTGTTTTTAAAATAGAGTTTAAGTATTCATTCACCATATCTTCTGAAACATCGGCATGTTTTGCAAGTATCTCAATATCTGGTTCTCGTTGATATTCTTGTTCTAAAAGTTGAAAAGCTTTATTCATCTTACCATATGTCACATTTCTACAAATAGGTGTTTTGATAAGTTTAGACTGCTCTACCAAGGCTTGCATCATAGCTCGACGAATCCACCATACTGCATAGGAGATAAATCTAAAACCTTTAGTGTAGTCAAATTTTTGGGCAGCTCTAATAAGCCCTAAATTTCCTTCATTGATTAGGTCATCAACTGATAATCCTTGTCCTTGATATTGTTTAGCGACTGATACCACGAATCTTAAGTTGCTTTTTACTAATGTATCTAGGGCGTCTAAATCATCTTTCTTTATTTTTTTTGCAAGTGCTATTTCAGCCTCTACATCTAGTAAGGGGTGTTTGGATATTTCTAAAATATATCTATCCATTTTTTCTCGCTCATTGGGCTGAAATACATTGTGTGTTATTCTTAGTGCTTTCATATTTATTGTAGTTAGTTCTTGTTTTTACGATATAGTCTATTTTTTGTTTCAAAAACTTTGTTTCAAATGAATTTTTAGCTTGGCATGCTAATTGAAATATCTACAAAAGCTATAAATAAATATCTTTTTTATGTCCGACTATAATAATGACTTTTTAATGCAGCACTATTCTGATGATGATGCAGACTTCTTGCCTATTTTACCAGATGAAGACAACGATAAGCAAGCAAAAACGCCCGTTCCAGATGTGTTACCCCTTTTGCCGCTTCGCAATACTGTTTTATTTCCTGGGGTAGTATTGCCGATCACGATTAGTAGAGATAAGTCTATTGTGGCTGTCAAAGAGGCATACAAGTCTCATAAAATGCTGGCAGTAGTAAGTCAAATTGACGCAAATGTGGAGGAGCCTGAGTTTTCGCAGCTAAATAAATTAGGCACAGTAGCCCATATTTTAAAAATGATAAAAATGCCCGATGGGTCTAGTACTGCAATTATACAAGGAAGAAATAGATTTGAAGTAAAAGAACTCATTTCGTCAGATCCTTATATGACAGTGAGTCTAAATTTGCTTCCAGAGTCTATCACTCCTGCAGATAAAGAGTTTGAAGCTTCTATTATGACCATTAAAGATTTAGCTACAAATATTATACAGCTTAATCCTCAAATACCATCAGAGGCTACTATTATGATTAAGAATATAGCTAATCCGGTTTCTCTTACTTTTTTTATAGCATCAAATCTAAATATAGATGTGAAACAAAAGCAAGCGTTGCTGGAGATAAGTCATGTTTCTGATTTGGTAAAAGCAGTATTGGATCATCTCAATAGTGAGTTGCAAATGCTAGAAATCAAAAATCAGATTCATAATAAGGTAAGGGGCGATATGGATAAACAGCAACGTGAATACTTTCTCCATCAACAGCTCAAGCAAATTCAGGAAGAATTAGGTCATAATAATCCAGATAAGGATATTCAGCGACTAAGGGACAAAGCTACTAAAATGAGTTTGCCAGAGCATGTAAAGCTAGCAGTAGATAAAGAGTTTGATAAGCTTCAGCGAATGAATCCTGCTGCTGCTGATTATAGTGTAGTGATGAATTATTGCGAATTGGTGCTGGATTTACCTTGGAACGTTTTAACAGAGGATGTGATAGAGGTAAAAAAGGCGAAGACTACGTTGGATAAAGATCACTATGGTATCGAAAAAATAAAGGAAAGAATATTAGAATACTTAGCTGTACTAAAACTGAAAGGTGATTTCAAATCTCCAATTCTATGTTTTGTAGGCCCTCCAGGTGTAGGGAAAACATCTTTAGGGCAGTCAATTGCTAAAGCTCTGAATAGAAAATATGTGCGTGTTGCATTAGGTGGACTTCATGATGAAGCCGAGATACGTGGACATCGCAAAACATATATTGGGGCTATGCCAGGGCGTATCATTCAATCATTGAAGAAAGCTAAATCCGCCAATCCTGTGATGATTTTAGATGAAATAGATAAAGTTGGTAATGACTATAAAGGCGATCCTTCATCTGCATTATTAGAGGTTTTAGATCCTGAACAAAACAATGCGTTTTATGATAATTATTTGGAGCTTGAGTTTGATCTATCTAAAGTTATGTTTATTGCTACAGCCAACTCGCTCCAATCTATTCAACCAGCCCTACGTGACCGTATGGAAATTATTTTTCTTGATGGATATGCCATCGAAGAAAAAATCCAAATAGCTAAGAAGCATCTTATCCAAAAGCAGATAAAAAATCATGGACTCAAAACCAAGGATATTACTATCAATGAAAAAGTGTTAGAATGTTTAATTGATCAATATACTCGAGAATCAGGAGTAAGAGAGCTTGATAGAGTTTTGGCTGCTGTGATGCGAAAAATAGCATCAAAAGTAGCTAATGAAGAAAGTTATTCAACATCTCTATCTGTAGAAGATTTAGAAACCTATCTTGGTGTTGCGAAATTTGATAAAAGTATTTATGCAGAAGAAAACCTACCAGGTGTAGCAGTGGGCATGGCTTGGACTTCAGTAGGTGGAGATATTTTGATGATAGAATCTGCTATATCAAAGGGCTCTGGGCAGTTGATCTTGACAGGAAGTTTAGGAGATGTTATGAAAGAGTCTGCTACCACTGCTTTTACTTATCTCAAATCAAACTGTACTAAGTTTGGCATAAATCCTGAAATTTTTGCTCATGTTAATTTGCATTTGCACTTTCCTGAGGGTGCTGTTCCTAAAGATGGTCCTAGTGCTGGTATCACTATTCTCACTGCCCTAACTTCACTGTTTACTCAGCGAAGAGTAAAACCCTTTTTGGCGATGAGTGGAGAAGCTAGTCTTAGAGGAAAAGTACTTCCTGTTGGTGGAATAAAAGAAAAGATTCTAGCTGCTAAACGGGCTGGTTTGAAAGAAATTATACTAAGCGACAAAAACAAAAAGCATGTGGATGAAATAGAAGCAAGCTATATCAAAAATCTCAAGATAAATTATGTGGCAGAAATGGATGATGTGCTTGAATTAGCCCTTCAGCCTAAGCAGGTAAAGA
>JBIKJU010000138.1:0-5798 GCA_044360745.1 Chitinophagales bacterium | reverse complement strand
AAATCACATATTTTAGAGGTAAGTCTAAAGATGAATGACGCCATGCATAATGATACTCAAACCAATGATTAAGAATCATGATAAACAATAAAAAAAAGACTCCTATTACCATTGTCCCATGCACATGGAAAGACCAACGTGCTATCTTTTGCCAAGTCGGTGAATCTTGCTTTTTGATTTCAGCAAAATAGTAAGAAACTGCCGAAAGCAAGGCTGCAAAAAAGCCAAACACAATAAAAAAATGACCTAAGTGACCTAGCCATAGATGCTCGCCTTCAAATCCGTTACTTCCAAATCTATTTATGAGAAACTGCATTGTCTATAAAATTTAAAGCACGAATGTAATACAGTTTATCTAATCCGCTATCTATTTTTAAAATTTTACATTTATATCTATGAAATAGATTAATTTGCTCTAGAAATTTAAGTCTAATTATTAGTATTAAATAAAATAAGAAAATGAGAATACATTTTATAGCCATAGGAGGAGCAGTCATGCATAACTTAGCAATAGCTTTAAAAAGACAAGGATATGTAGTATCTGGTAGTGATGATAAAATAGCTGACCCAGCAAAAACGAATTTAGAAAAAGAGGGTTTAATGCCTTCAGATATTGGTTTTTTTGAGCAAAAAATAACCCCAGAGATTGAAGCTATTATATTAGGGATGCACGCACGTATAGATAATTTAGAGCTAGTAAAGGCTCAATCATTAGGGATAAAAATTTATAGCTTTCCACATTTTGTATACGAGTTTGCAAAAGAAAAAAAACGAATAGTAGTTGCAGGTAGTCATGGGAAAACGTCAATAACCTCCATGATAATGCACGTTTTGAAACAACAAGGTATGAGTTTTGATTATATGGTAGGTGCAGCGGTAAAGGACTTTGATACTGCTGTAAAATTGAGTAATGAAGCTCCAATTATCATATTAGAAGGTGATGAATACTTGGCCTCACCTTTACACTTAGAGTCTAAATTTATGTTTTATGCTCCCCATCTTTCCATAGTGAGTGGAGTAGCCTGGGATCATATCAATGTATTTCCTGTATATAAAGATTATGTACATCAATTTGCAAAGCTATTTTCTATAACCTCAGATCGGATTGTTTATTTTGAGGGAGATTCAGAATTGCAACAAATAGCTAAAGATTATAAAGGGTCTGCTAACTTAATTTCGTACAATTCTCCTAGTTTTAATGTAGACAATGAAAAAACATTTGTGAAAGTAGATGATAACATCTATCCATTACAAGTATTTGGTGAACATAATTTACAAAACATAGAAGCGGCAAGAGAAGCATGTGCATATTTAGGTGTCAATAAAGATGCCTTCTATAAAGCCATAGGTAGCTTTGAAGGGGCTGCAAATCGGCTCCAAAAATTAGCAGAAAAAGGGAATACCATAGTATTTAAAGATTTTGCTCATTCGCCATCTAAACTCAAAGCCACTGTTAAAGCTGTAAGATCGCAGTATCCTGAAAGGAAAATCATAGCTATTATGGAACTTCATACTTTCAGTAGCCTAAATAAAGCTTTTTGGGAACAATATAAAGATTCGATGGACGATGCTAATGACGCTGTAGTATTTATTGATAGCGAGACTCTACGATTAAAAAATATGCAAATCGAGAATGTGGAGGAACTACCCAAACACTTTAACAAAGGCACTCTGGTCGTGATTCAACAAAAAGAAGATTTGGAAAAGTATCTTTTAAATCAACACTACGAAAACACTGTTTTGCTTCTAATGACAAGTGGTACATTTGGAGGACTATCAATTTCAAATCTTATAGAAGCTATTTTTGAATCGTAATTACGTTTGATTTGATATATTCGCTTCTTAATAAATAATAGTATAGTGAGCACCCCTACCCTTTTTAATACATCTTCTTTAAACCTTAGAAAACCCCTTGCATTTTTTGATATAGAATCTACAGGTGTAGATATTGCAAAAGATAGAATAGTAGAAATCTGTATTGTCGTAGTATCGCCAGATTCTACAAAAACGATATATACCAAACGCATAAACCCGACAATTCCTATACCTAGAGAGGCATCTATGATACATGGTATATATGACGAGGATGTGATAACAGAACCAACCTTTTTAGAAGTAGCAAATGAGATTTTTAGCATTTTAGATCCTTGCGATTTTGCAGGTTATAATTCTAATCGCTTCGATATTCCGATGCTTCTTGAAGAATTTATGAGAGCAGATATAGCTCTTGATATTGAAAAAAGAGCAATGGTAGATGTGTTTAAAATTTTTACTCTTTTTGAAAAAAGAGATCTTTCGACAGCATATAAGTTTTACTGCGATAAAACACTAGAAAATGCACACAGTGCTGAGGCTGACATACTTGCTACATATGAAATTTTGCAAGCTCAAATTTCAAAATATGAAACCCTTAAAAATGATGTGCAATATCTACATGAAATTAGTAATGACGAAATCATAATTGATAGTGGAAGACGTTTTGTATATCAAAATGGTAAACCAACATTTAATTTTGGGAAGCACAAAGGGAAAAGCGTTGAGCAAGTATTGAGAGAAGAGCCAAGTTATTACTCATGGATGCTACAGGGTGACTTTCCTGCTCATACCAAACAAAAACTAAAAGAATTTAAATCGCAGCTAGACGCGAGAAGAAAAGTTTAAAATGTCGCTTAAAAAAAAGAAAATAACTCAATCTGTAGATTTAAGAGCGACTGCACAAACTGTCATAAGATTTAATGATTGCGATCCTTTAGGAATTGTATGGCATGGAAACTACATGGCTTATTTTGAAGATAGTAGAGAAGCTTTTTCAAAAAAATTCAATTTAGATTTTCACCATTTCTATTATTTAGGCTATACTGTGCCCTTAGTGCATGTAAGTTCTGATTTTAAGCGTACCTTAAGCTTTAGAGATGTTATAGATATAGAAGCTCGTTATATTTTTACCCATGCGGCAAAGATCATTTTTGAATATACCATAACAAAAGCTGATACTAAAGAATTGGTATGCACAGGACAAACGATTCAAGTTTTTATTTATAAAAAAAGCAATGAATTATGTCTTGTATACCCTGATTGTATGTTAGAATGGATAAAACAATGGAACCCTTCCTTTCTTTTTTAACTATTGAATAAACCTGCATAAGAAGACCTATGCCTCCAATTCATCTTCAGCAACCCTTAAAAGACGTATTCTGGGTATCGGACAATATCACTTGCCCCTTAGGATTCGATTCAGAAGAGTGCTTTAGCAATATAAAACAAAAAAAATCATCGGTAAAACTTCATCCTTCTTTATCATTACCTGGCAAACAATTTTTTGCATCACTATTTGATGAAAATCAACTCAATCAATTAAATAATATTTCTGGCAATTCTCTTTTTGAACGTATAGCCATAAAATCGATTTCTAAAACATTAGAACATTATCCTAGCATTGACTTCAATGACACCATACTTATACTTCCCACTACAAAAGGAAATATTACTTCAATAGAAAATGGGAACTACACTCCCCTTTCAAAATCAGCTGAAGAAATAAACAGATTTTTTAAATTGAAGCATAGACCTATTGTACTTTCAAATGCTTGCATATCAGGTGTTGCTGCACTTATTACAGCTAAACGACTTCTAGCTCAAGGAGTCTACTCAAATGCCATCGTTTGTGGTGCAGATATCATTACCTCTTTTGTGGCTAAAGGGTTTCAATCATTGCATGCCACTGCTAATGAACATTGCAAGCCATACGATAAAGACAGAACTGGCATAAACCTTGGTGAAGCTGCTGCTTCAGTGCTTTTATCATCTAGTATAAATTCAAAAATAAAAGTGTTAGATGGTGCTTTAACAAATGATGCAAATCACATTTCTGGACCATCAAAAACAGGAGAAGAACTAGCACATGCTATAACTCAAACAATGTCTTCCTCGTCTCTAAGTATTGAAGATATTGCTTTCATAGCGGCACATGGCACCGCCACTATGTATAATGATGAAATGGAATCAAAAGCCTTTGAAAAAGCTGGATTTTCAGCAACCGAAGTGTATAGCCTTAAACCCCATTTTGGTCATAGTTTGGGAGCAGCAGGGGTTATAGAAACTATAGTAGCTGTAAAATCAATAGAAGAAGGTGTGATTTTACCGAATCTCAATTTTGAAAATAGTGGTGTAAGCGGAAACATTAAGGTAGCAAACAGTCTAGCAAGCACTACAAAAAAAGCGTTTCTAAAAACTGCCTCTGGATTTGGTGGTTGCAATGCATCGTTAGCAATTTGTAAAGTTTAGTCTACAAATCATTCCATTGTATAGGTTCTAGCCCCTTCGAAATCAAAAAAGCATTGGTTTTTGAAAAATGCTTACAGCCTAAAAATCCCTTGTGAGCTGAAAAAGGTGAAGGGTGAGGCGCTGTAAGAACTAAGTGTTTTTGAGTATCAATAAGTGATATTTTTTGTTCTGCAAATTTACCCCACAATAAAAAAACAACAGTCTCCTTTTGAGAGGAAATGGTGTCAATAACGTCATTAGTAAACAACTCCCAACCAGCAGCCTGATGAGAAGCTGGCTCACCTTCGCTTACAGTTAAAAAAGCATTTAAAAGTAAGACTCCTTGGTCTGCCCATTTAGTTAAATTACCGTGCGTAGGAATGGTAAATTTTTCTATGTCTTCATTCAATTCTTTGTAGATATTTTGTAATGAAGGTGGGATTGCTATACCATTAGGCACAGAAAAAGAAAGTCCATGAGCCTGTCCTCTTCCATGATAAGGATCTTGGCCAAGTATAAGCACTTTTGTGTTTTCAAAACTACACCTTTCAAAAGCATTAAAAATTAAATTTGATGGAGGAAAAATAGTTTTCCCAATACTCTTTTGAGACAAAATGAACGACTTAATATCCTTCCAATATTCCTTTTCTAATTTTTCACCTAGAGCTTTTTGCCAGCTAGCATTCATTTTCACTTTAGAATCGTTCATTTTACATGGTTTTTAGTTAGATTATTGATTAAAAATAAGGCTTACGAAATTTAATTTAAAAAAGAATTCTAAAATTTTTGAAAGAATTTTATATTCGCACACGAAAAATGGTCCCGTAGCTCAGCTGGATAGAGCAACAGATTTCTAATCTGTGGGTCACAGGTTCGAATCCTGTCGGGATCACATAAAAAAACCAAGTGTAAGTCACTTGGTTTTTTTGTTTAATATATTAAAAATCATTTAGTTTATTCTCATTAGTATATTGAGTTTAAAAAACACAAATAAACAAAACAACAATATGTTTGTTACACTTGAAAACCATTTTATGAAAAACACACTTTTACTTTCCATCTCTTTATTAATTTCTAATCTTTTGACGGCCCAAACGGGCATTATCAAAGGAAAAATTATAGAATCAGGTGGAGGTAAAATAGTGGAGTTTGCGACTGTAGTTATTGAAGGTACTACAAATGGAGTTCAATCCGATGAAAATGGAGAATACAAGATTGACGGCTTAGCACCGGGCACCTATAATATTGTAGTGTCTTCTGTAGGTTTTAAAACGAAAACATTTTTTGAAATTGGAGTTACAAATTCTAAACCAGCAGTAGTAGACGTGGAAATAGAAAGTAGTTCCTTAAATTTGGAAGAAGTAGTGGTAAAAGCTAGTCCTTTTCAACGAAAGGAAGAAAGTCCAATTTCAGTAAGATCATTGGGATTAGATGAAATCTTAAGGGCTCCAGGTGCAAACCAAGATATCTCTAAAGTGGTTCAATCATTACCAGGTGTAGGGTTTAGTACTGGTTTTAGAAATGATATTTTTATT
>JBIKJU010000137.1:0-5810 GCA_044360745.1 Chitinophagales bacterium | reverse complement strand
CAAACCCGAAAGAGCTAAGAAAATAAACATTGCCCTCCGATATTTTATTGTTAAGTCCCATGCATCAAATGTAAAGCTGATTTTTTGCATTACAAATGCGTATAGTATCTGCATTCGGATTGCAAATCCGAATGAGCTGAGATCTTTTAATCGAATTTTAGTTAAGTTGAAGTTGAGTGATCATAAGACAGACTTAGCTGCTATAAATTAAAATTTTCAATGTAATTCTTCATACGTTTAATTTTATTAGTTCAATCTCTTTGCTAAGTGTTAATCCAGTCTTTGGCTCTGGCCAATTCAGACTCTTTGCATACTTTATTGTTTCTTCAATAGTTTCATTAAAAGCAGTGGGAATTACATTTAAATCATTAAACCATTTTTCACCCTCAGCATCTAATGCAAACGGAATGGCTAAAGGAAAAGAACTTTGATTAACGTCATTTTTTTGTAAAAAATCTTCATTTATATTTATTATCGAAATATCTTTATTCAGCAATTCTGCACTCGTTTTAAGTATTTGATTGAGGGTGATTTGTCTATGAGAAACTGCATTATAGCATTTGGAATGTTCTTTTACTTCTATTGCATTTAACAGTCCTTTCACTAAATCATCAACGTAGGTAAGCGATAAAACATCCGTAGGCGGAAGTAGCACAGTCTTGTTTATGTATGCTCTAAAAATCCAATAGTAAAATCGGTCTGTCCAATCGTATCGTCCATAAATAAAACTTGGTCGGAGTATTATGGGGTCCAATTCGGGATGCGATAAAAGTATACGTTCCATTTCCGCTTTTTTTTCACCATAAGCATCTGGAAGTATTGATATCTTTTGTTCATCCGAACAATTTAGGGTAGGGTCATTTTCTGAAATTAATGCCTTGTCATTATTGTTGAAAGGAAAAACCGACAGAGTAGATATGAAAATATAACGTCCAACTTTATTGCTCAGTTTGTTTAGTAAATTATGAAATGTTACTGGATAATACCCGCAAAAATCTACGACAACATCCCAATTTTGATTACAAATTTGAGATAAGTCGTCAGTCTCTCTGTTTCCATGAAATTTTGAAAGATTTGGAAACAAGTTAGTATTAGTTTTTCCACGATTAAATAGGGTTGTGTCATATCTATTATCATTGCATAGCTTTTCTACCAATAATCTTCCTGCAAACATAGTTCCGCCAATTACTAAAATTTTCCTTTTCATTAATTTAGAAGGTTTAAAAAATTATGTTTAAATTTTTCTTAGATATTATTTCCAAAGTAAGTGTTTTTTAGTTATGAAGAATGTAAACTCTTTAATAATATTTTTATGTTCGCATAAAACTATATAGTTGAATAGCTTCTTACAAGTTTGGGTATTATTTCGAAAAGAACTAAGAGTAGAGTATAGAAATAAATATGTACTCGGTGGTTTATTTCTTTTTTCGGGTAGTACTGTTATGTTGATTTATTTTTCCTTGCTTTATAGTCAGCGATTGTCGGCATTAGACAGCTCGTTATGGAGTATTTTGTTTTGGTTAGTGGTATTATTTAGTGCTGTAAATGCAGTATCAAATGCCTTTTTTAGAGAGTCTGAGGCCTTGTTAATGCAATATCATTTTATGTTTTCCCCATTGGTGTATTTATGGGCAAAGATTTTATATAATACCTTTTTTACACTTTTATTGACCATATTAAGTAGTCTTATTTTCTTTGTAGTAGTATCAAATCCAGTGGTACTTGTAGGTTCATTTGTTGTCACAGCTTCATTAGGAGCTGTGAGCTATGCAGTATTATTTACGATTATGAGCGCTATAGCCGTAAAAGCGCGGTCAAACAATACAATGGTAGCTGTTTTGGGTTTCCCGATTTTGATTCCCCTTATGATTTTTATAACTAAGGCTACAGCAGGTGCATTGGGTGATCCTAGCTTGATAGGGCAGACCAATCAAAATTTACTTTTACTATTGTCACTAAACGTGATACAAATCATATTGGCAATTGTGCTTTTTCCTTATATTTGGCGCGAATGAAAACAAAAATTTCAAATTGGCTATATAAAAAGTGGTGGAAATATATGGCCGTCATTTTTTTGATGTATGTATTGATAGGCGGTCTTCTCATTCCGTTGAGTCCTGGTTTAGTCAATGTTTCTCCTATAAGTTTTAAAGAAGGAGAGAAAGTTGACTTTACCCTAATGGGATACAATACTTTGTTTACAGACTCTAGTACTTCTGTTTTTCTTAGATACAAAGGGAAATATTACTGTGTAAATGATGTAAAGGTTAAAAATAAAGAATTGCTCAATTTTAATTTTGCATTTTTAGGTAAACAAGATCGAAATGTAGTTTTCGATATTATTGTTAATAATAATCAAGATGGAACTGTAGCGCTGCGAGATGCACTAACTTTAAAAGATAGTATAGGAATCGAAGATTCTGTTTCAAACACATCAAGCTGTGAGCCATCAGTTAAGAAAAATCTTTACACAGGTTTTGCATTTCCATATCGTGAAATACTTTACGAAAGTATCAGAAACACTTATTTTCATGTACCTATGTGGTTTGGAATGTTGGCAGTTTTAATTTTATCACTCGTGTATAGTATTCGGTATCTGAGTACAGGCAAAATAGCTGATGATTGGATTGCATCAGAATCTGTAAATGTAGCACTATTATCAGGGGCACTTGGTATTTTTACTGGAATGGTATGGGCGAATTTTACATGGGGATCACCATGGCCAAACGATCCTAAGCTCAACGGGGCTGCGGTAGGCGTGCTTATTTATATAGCCTATATAGTGTTGAGAGGAGCTATAAATGATACTCAAAAAAGAGCAAGAATTAGTGCTGTGTATAACGTTTTTGCTATGGTGATTTACATCCTTTTTATTTTTGTTATCCCACGCATCACCGATTCACTTCATCCAGGCAATGGTGGCAATCCAGCCTTTAGCAAATACGATTTAGATAGCCATATGCGCATGTTTTTTTACCCAGCAGTTATTGGCTGGTCGCTTTTATTTATATGGTTGATAAGCTTGCGAGTTCGAATTCAAAAATTACAATACGATAAAGAAAATTTATATGATTAATCAAATAACTTCACTAAAGTCATTACTTCTAGTTCTATTTGCTTTTATTTTAAAGACTCCAAGCAATGCAGCTGATTTGAATACTTGGATAAGCACTACTCAAAAGTTTCCAGTCGTATTTGCTGTTTTATTAATTATCTTTATTGGTCTATTCATTTTCTTATTTAGGCTTGAAACAAGAATTTCTAAACTCGAAAAATCAAGCACTTAAAATGAAAAGTAATACTCCCGATTTTTTAATTGTAGGTGCAGGTTTCGGGGGAATAGGAATGGCGATAAGACTCATAAAAGCTGGCTATACTTCCATTAAAATTTTAGAACGAGCAAATGCTGTAGGTGGCACATGGCGCGACAATACTTACCCAGGTGCGGCATGCGATGTATCATCTCATCTTTATTCATTTTCATTTGAGCCTAAGCCAGATTGGAGTAGGATGTTTTCGCCTCATTATGAGATAAAAGAGTACATAGAGCATTGTGTCAAAAAATATCAACTTACAGATTTGATTCATTATGGTGAAGAAGCTTCTTTTTATGATTTTAATGAGTCAGAGGGAGTTTGGAATGTTTCTACCAAAAGTGGAAAGAATTTTAAATCGAAGTATGTGATTAATGCACTTGGACCTTTAAATAGACCTGTTTTGCCAAAATTTGAGGGGATTGATAATTTTTCTGGACCACAATTTCACTCCTCCGAATGGCGACATGCTGTAAATTTGAATGGGAAAAAAGTAGCTGTAATTGGGACTGGAGCAAGCGCGATACAGATAGTACCAGAGGTGGCAAAAGTAGCTTCAAAGTTAGTGTTGTTTCAGCGAACCGCGCCATGGGTATTGCCAAAGCCTGATGGTCCCATGTCTGATAAATCAAAACGACTTTTTACTGCTCTTCCATTCACGCAAAGGCTTTTGAGGTGGGCGCTTTATTGGCGAAATGAAGCGACAGTGTTTGGAGTGATTTCAAACCCGAAGCGATCTGGATGGATTGAAAAATTAGTAAAGAGTTATATCAAACATAAGGTTAAAGATCCAGATTTACAAAAGCAATTGACCCCAAATTTTAAGATAGGCTGTAAGCGCATACTGTTATCCAATAACTATTATCCAACATTCAATTTACCAAATGTACATTTAGAGAGCACCGCCATCGAAAGAATTGAGTCAAATGGGATAGTTTTGAAGAATAGTGAAAAAATTGAAGTAGATGCGATTATTTATTGTACAGGTTTTGATGCGTCTGAGTTTCCATCTTCTTTCATAGCAAAAGGACTAAATGGAGTAATGATGAGTGAACAATGGAAAAATGGACCTCAAGCATATTACGGTACTTTTGTTCGCAATTTTCCGAATCAGTTTATTTTGGTTGGTCCAAATACTGGTCTAGGCCATAATTCGATTATTTTTATGATGGAATGCCAATACAACCATATTATAGATTGTGTAAATAAAGCAGAAAGCAGGAAAGCAAAATTTGTAGTAGTGAAAGAGAAGTCGGAATTGGCTTTTAATGAAAAAATCCAGCGTGAACTATCAACTACAGTTTGGCAAAGCGGAGGTTGTAAAAGTTGGTACCAGACCAAAGACGGAAAAAATACTACACTATGGCCTACTTACACTTTTAGCTATTGGTTGCAAACCCGAAAGATTAATACTAGGCACTATGATTTTGTAAAATAAAATACTAAGCAACCTTATCGGAATTTTAAGCGTCTTTTTGTAAAATAAGATATTTTTTATTTAAATTAGTTTTTTCTAAAAGAAATTAAATTTTATTATTAATGAAAAGATTGTTTTTTATATTCGTTTTGGCTTTGTTTTCCAACTTTATAATTGGTCAACAAACTTTATCAACAGACATTTATAAAATAAATGTGTATGCTAATTCTGCAGTATTGTCTAAACATGATTTAAACGATAGGTTATCAAAACTTAATTTAGAGGCTTATAGGTTACGCGATAAAGAAACAATTGTTTTTTTTGAAAATGGATTTGAAATCATCTTGTTTTCAGCAAAGCAATTACTATCTTCAGGTAAAATTCAAGATGCTAACATTTATCCTATAGATTTTGACAGGGGTTATGAGATTCCAAGGTATACTTTGTTGGATAATGGAAATTTTTTAGCTGCTCACAAAACTATTCAAGTAAAATAATCAATACAACTCTATTATTATGCTTGGTAAATCATTTTTTATTAAAATCTGTATCTTCCTTCTTCCATTTTTATTTGTAGGGTCTGTTTTTGCACAAGTACCTGCGAATGATGAATGCACAGGTGCCACAGCATTAGGTAGTTTACCTACACCCGCATTGTGTCCTTCTGGTTTGGGAGCTATAGTCACTCGAAATGGACAATCAAATACAACCGCTACATCTGGAGCAACATATGTTTATCAAACAAACTGCCCAGTATTGGGCACTAACTTGCCAAAAGATGTCTGGTACAGTTTCGTAGCTACTGGGTATCAAGCAGTAATTAATGTTAATGGTGCTACTTTTGCAAACCCTATTATTTCATTATGGCAGGGTACATGTGCAAATTTAGGTGGAAGAGGTTGTGTTAATGGAACCGGAGGTGCTGCTACTCTTACAGTAAATCAGTTAACAATAGGAGCTACTTATTACGTGCAAGTATCTGGGCTAGATTCTACTCAGGTAGGAACATTTAATCTAACGGCTCGAAATAATGTAGACTGTCAGGGATGCGTTTTACAAGCGTCTCTTACCGCTAATCC
>JBIKJU010000136.1:0-5840 GCA_044360745.1 Chitinophagales bacterium | reverse complement strand
CCATTGACAAAATAGATTACGCTAATCAATTGGGTATTGACTTTATTATTTGTGACCATCATAACCCTGGCGAAGAACTACCGAAGGCAGTGGCAGTGCTAGACCCAAAACGAAAAGATTGCGCTTATCCATTCAAAGAGCTGAGTGGCTGTGGTGTTGGGTTTAAACTTATTCAGGCATTGAGCATTCATTTAGATATCGACAAAAATCTTTATTTAGACTTGTTGGATTTAGTAGCCGTAAGTATTGCTTCAGACATTGTTTCATTAGCAGGTGAAAATAGAATTTTAGCCCATTTTGGATTAAAAAAATTAAACTCCAATCCAGGTTATGGTTTGAAACATTTAATCCAACTCATTGGATTTGATAAAGCGCTAGACATCTCAGATGTGGTTTTCTACATAGGCCCAAGAATCAATGCAGCTGGGCGAATGGGCGATGCAAAAGAATCTGTAAAACTCTTGATAGCAGATGACTCTCCTCTTCATGCCATACAAGCAGACGAACTTCACCAACTCAACAAACAACGACAAGAAGCCGATAAAGAAATCACCACTTCTGCCCTCGAAATGTTAGAAGAATGGCCTGACAACGACATCAGAAAATCAACTGTAGTTTTTAAAAGTGGATGGCACAAAGGAGTAATAGGCATAGTCGCCTCTAGATTGATAGAAACTCATTATAGACCAACAATAGTCCTTACCGAGCATGAAGGCAAGGTAACGGGCTCAGGGAGATCTGTAAAAGGATTTGACTTGTATGAAGCTATATATAATTGCAAGGAGCACCTCATCCAATTTGGAGGGCACAAATTCGCAGCTGGGTTGACGATGTTGCCCGAAAAAGTAGCTGATTTCTCAAAAGCATTTGAAGAAGAAGTAAGTAGAAATATAACCCCCGAGCAACTCATTCCTGAAATAGAAATAGATGCGGAAATATCTCTAGATACCATCACCGATAAATACTATGCTATCCTTAAAAGATTTGCCCCTTTTGGGCCAGACAATATGAAACCACAGTTTTTGGTGAGAAATGTGCAAGACACAGGATGGAGTAAAATAGTAAAAGAAAAACATTTGAAAATAAGTGTAAAAAAAGAGGCAGCTCAACTTTCTGGGATTGGTTTTAATATGGCTGAAAAATATAGCATACTTAAAGAAAGTGAGGTTGATATCGTTTTTCAAATAGAAGAAAATGAATGGCAAGGTCAAGTAAACTTGCAGCTTATGGTTAAGGATATCGCTAAATCTGGCGAAAAATCAATCAAAGTATGAGTAAAATTAAAGGCTAAATTGTTCGCTCAGTTTGCTATCTTTACATTATGGCTAAAAAATCGGCAAATCCAAATAAAAGCAAGTTTATAAAAAGCGCTACCTCAAAATCATTTCAAAAAGGATTGCGTCCCTCAGAAGATATTTTCGGATATATAAAAAAACATGAAGAGAAAATAGATGCCCATAAACTCTTCGAAAGACTTGGGAATAAATATAATGAGACAATAATCCTAAATGCATTAGAAACGCTCGAAAAAGAAGACAAAATTAGTATTTCATCAAAAGGTCAAATAAAAGTAAAACCAAAAAAAGAAAGTACCCGAAAATCTATTCCGGACAAAGGTTTAATAAGAGGAAAAGTAGATATGACACGCTCTGGCGACCTCTATATCATCCCCGCAGACGGCACTGAAAAAGATATTTTTGTTATAGGTCGAAATGCAGGCGGAGCATTAGATGGAGACATTGTAGATGCTATGGTAAAACCCTCTCGAGGTAGGCGACTAGAGGGTGTAGTGGTCCGCATAATCAAGCGTGCTCAAGACAGTTTAGAAGGATCGATTTATAAGACCGCAAAAGGCCTCTTTTTTAGACCTCGTGAAGAAAAAATAAAAAGACTTTTTACCTTAGATAATAATGCCAACTTCCAGCCGAATGAGCAGGTGATAGCACGTATTTTAAATTGGGAAAAATCGACTGATAATAGCCCTGAAGCCGAGGTGATAGAGCGAATAGCTGACCTTAAAGCATCTGATTTAGAGATGAAGCGAATATTGATTCAAAATGGCTTCCATACGGATTTTCAATCAGAAGTATATGCTGATTTAGAGAAAATACCCGACCAAATACCAGAAAAAGAAATCGTCAACAGAAAAGATTATCGGTCAGTACTAACATTTACCATAGACCCAGAAGATGCTAAAGATTTTGATGATGCTCTATCTATACAACGATTAGCAAACAACGATATAGAAATAGGCATACACATAGCTGATGTATCGCATTACTTAATAGAAGGTTCGCCTTTAGATAAAGAAGCGGAACAAAGAGCCACCTCTGTTTACTTACCGGATAGAGTGTGTCCTATGCTCCCCGAGCGACTATCAAATTTCCTTTGTTCGCTCCGCCCAAATGAAGATAAGCTAACGTTTTCATCTATTTTCACTTTCGACCCAGATACATACACTATAAAAGATGTAAGCTTTGGTAAAACCGTTATTCACTCCGACAAGCGATTCACCTATGAAGAGGTACAGACAATTTTAGAATCTAAAGAAGGATTGCATGCTGAGGAGTTATTGCTATTGGATAAAATAGCTAAAAAAATCAGAAAAAAACGAACTGAAAGCGGAGCTATTTCATTTGAAAAAGACGAAGTGAGATTCAAGCTTGATGACACTGGAAAGCCGATAGGTATTTATGTAAAACAACGAAAAGATGCACATCTACTCGTAGAAGATTTTATGCTAATTGCCAATGAATATGTCGCTAAATTTGGAGCTAAACTTAAAGACAGTAAACGACCATCACCATTTGTTTATCGTGTGCATGATAAGCCTGACCAAAGCAAACTTGAGCAGTTTTCACACATCGCCAAACGATTTGGCTATAATGTAAAATTCAAAGATGCAGCATCTGTTGCATCTGCACTAAATAGTATGCTACTAAAAATACAAGGAAAACCAGAACAAAGTTTACTGGAAACATTAGCGATTCGTTCTATGGCGAAAGCAGAATACTCTACAAGAAATATAGGACACTATGGCTTAGGCATGCCGTTTTACACCCACTTCACCTCACCTATTAGAAGGTATCCAGATGTAATGGTTCATCGTTTGCTTTTTAAAGCATTGACAAACGATAAAGAGATTATACAAAAAGAACCCATAGAAATAAGCTGTAAAAACAGTTCATTGATGGAGCGAAAAGCCAATGATGCAGAGCGAGAAGCCACCAAATACAAACAAGTAGAGTACATGCAAGATAAGGTAGGTCAACAGTTTGAAGGAATTATATCGGGTGTAATCGGTAGAGGAATTTTTGTAGAAATGAACGATACAAAATGCGAGGGCATGGTGACTACAGAAGACTTAGGAAATGAAAATTTCATGTTTGACGAGGTCAATATATCACTCACTGGAATGAAGACTCAAACTATGTATAAAATGGGAGATAAAATTAAAGTGCTTGTAAAAAGAACGAGCTTAGCGGAGAGAAAGATAGATCTGGTGGTAGTTTCTTAAATTCAAACTTTAATATCTGTCATCTCTAACTGTGGCTTCTCTTTACCATCATATTGGATTATCGCTGTAGATTTTAAAGGCAATATCTCCCCATTTTTCTCAAACTCATTCCAATCAAAACTCGTTTCATATACGCCATACCTATATTTTGTATGTTGCAAACCGTTGTTTTGAATAAGGGCATTTTTTTCTTTAGTTTCCATTTCCTCCAAAAACTTATTCTTTGGCTTCACCTTATATTGCATAGCAAAATCAAATGCCAAAAGCTCAAAAAGTAATTTATTTTCAGGAAATGATTGAGAAATATAGTTATGCAAAATATCATACACATCTGTTAAGGTATGCTTATGGAAATTTGAAATTTCAGAAAACATACGACCAAGGCCTAACAAAAAATCAAAAATGCTAAACTCCTTAGCAACATACTTAAGCAAACGTACCACACGTTTTTTATTCCAATAAATTTCAAGTGCTTCTTCTACTAACGTTATGTCATACAATTCACTTTCAGAAAGATAATTACTTCGAATAATTTGATATGGAGGATTAGGATCGTAAACATAGCCATGCTGCTCGGTCTTCACACGCATAGGGGTTCCTTTTAGAAACTTCAAAAAACCAAGCTGCAATTCGGAGGGATATAACTTAAACACTTCTTCAAAACTATACTTTATATCTTCCCAATAATCAAATGGCAAGCCTACAATTAAGTCGAGATGCATTTCCACTTTATCCGATAAAAGCTTGATGATTTTGCTGGTTTTTTCAAAATTTTGACGCCTGCTTACTTCCAGATTTGCCTTTTGATTTACGGTTTGTATTCCAATTTCAAATCTAAACAAACCTACTGGCACATACTGTTGTATAAAATCTACAATATCTGTATGAACAATATCAGCAGTGATTTCAAACTGAAAAATATTACCAGGCTTATGATGGTCTAGAATAAATTGAAAGACTTCAATCGAAAAGTTTTTCTTGACATTAAATGTTCTATCTAAAAACTTGATAACACGCCCATGCTGAATAAGATACATTAGGTTGGCTTTGATATCTTCCATCGGCAAATAGCGAACTTTATTATCTAAACTCGCTAAACAAAATTCGCATTTATAAGGACAACCTCTCGATGTTTCCACATAGCACACCTTATGTGCCAATTGGGTTTTATCATCATGAATGTAGGGATTAAAATTACTGTATTCGTTCAAATCAAATATTTTGGCATCAGGAACGAAATTTATCTTCCCATCACTTTTCGACACTAGGTTCGGAATAGAACTTACATCTGGATAGTTCAATAAAAAAGAGCGGAATGGCAACTCTCCTTCTCCAACTACTATAAAGTCTATGGTATCAGATGAAATAAGATTTTCCCATTCATAACTCACTTCTGGCCCACCCAATAAAATTTTAATTGCAGGATTTTCTGCTTTCAATAATTTAATAGCATGCAAAGTCTGTGTGATATTCCAGATATAACAGCTAAACGCAACTACATCAAAGTCTTTGCAATACTCAACTATAGATTCAGGACTTTCTTTGATAGTAAACTCGTGCCACTCTAAACCATCTATATATTTGTTATAACCATAGAGTAATCTCACCGCAAGATTGAGGTGAATATACTTTGAGTTGAGCGTAGTGAGTAGTGTTTTCAAAGATTATTTTGCAAACTGTGAAGAAACAACTAAATCTTTAGACCCTGCTATATGCACATAAAAACCTTCTCCTGTTTTTGCCCCTAGTTTTCCAGCTGTCACCATATTCACTAAAAGCGGACAAGGTGCATATTTAGGATTTCCAAAACCATCAAATAAAACTTGCATAATCGCCAAACAAACATCTAATCCAATAAAGTCTGCGAGCTGTAATGGTCCCATCGGATGAGCCATACCGAGCTTCATTACTGTGTCTATTTCAGTCACTCCTGCTACCCCTTCATAAAGCGAATATATAGCTTCATTTATCATTGGCATCAAAATTCTATTGGCAATAAAGCCAGGATAATCATTCACCTCTACAGGCACTTTCCCTACATTGGTTGATAAATCAAAAATCAATTTACAAGTCTCATCAGACGTAGAGTATCCTCTTATTACTTCTACCAGTTTCATAATTGGAACTGGATTCATAAAGTGCATACCAATAACTTTATCTGCTCGTTTTGTGACTGATGCTATTTTTGTAATAGAAATTGAACTTGTGTTGGTGGAAATAATGGCAGTAGGCTTACAGATTTCATCAAGCTGTTTAAAAATAGAAAGTTTTATTTGTTGATTTTCAGTGGCAGCTTCTATGACTAAATCAGCATTTGTAGCGC
>JBIKJU010000017.1:0-18143 GCA_044360745.1 Chitinophagales bacterium | reverse complement strand
TCTGTTTCTATGTCAAAATATGTTGAAGCGTACATCCCTACAGGAGTTTCCTCAGGTAGTTCCATAATGCCATCATGACTGTCTCCTAGTCCGAGCTCATCTTCAGCACATATCATCCCAAATGACTCTTCACCTCTTATTTTTGATTTTTTAATAACTAATGGAGAATTTAAGCTCGAAGGATAAAGAGTGCTTCCAATTTTAGCAATAGGTGATTTTAATCCTACTCGACAGTTTGGAGCTCCACATACAATTTGTAAAAGCTCACCATTCCCAACATCTACTTTTGTCAATTTTAGCTTTTCAGCATTTGGGTGAGGTTCACAAGTCACCACCTCTCCTATAACCACATTTGTTAATGAGCCTTTTACAGACTCCCAAAATTCTACACTCTCAACTTCCAAACCCGTGTTCGTAAGTATCTCAGATACATCCTCAGGCTTTAAATTAAAGGGCAAATACTGCTTTAACCAATTATAACTTACAATCATTTATATCTATTGAATCCCCAAAACTAACAAAACAAAAAAATAAGTCAACTCAAAGATGGATTCAATTTTAGAAAGATAAGAATAATCGCTTATCTGCCTTAAATTCTGAAACATCAATAATTTCAACAGCCTTTTTAAATAAAGAGTGCTTAGGATTTAAAATCACGTTATATTCCTCTGGAATAACAACAGAAGGTACTTGCATACCCACTGATACTCTAGAAATAATCCATTCATCGCCCAAATTCATACTCTCACTTCTATTTGTATTCCAATGTTTAGATAAAGGCTTATGGTTAATCATTTGGTTAGGGTCAACTTTCAAAGTAATTATTGACAAGTCAAAACCTTGTAATAAATTTATAGGTACATGAACTAAAATCTCTAAAAATGCTAAAGATCGAGCAGAAGAGGCATAAAGCATATATACACCCTTTGAATTCCAACGATTATTTACTTGAGCAGCCCCAAAACCACTCAAATCTTTAATATACTCAGACTTAGAGATTCGATAAACAAACATCAAGCAAATAAACCAAACTCAATACGATTGAGCTCTTCTTCGAGGAGTTGAAAACCAAATGGAGTATCTAAAAAATCTTTTGGACGCTGACCACCCAATGAAGGTAAAGAGGAATTCATCCATACATTCATGGAATGTGAAGACCCAAAAACCTTAATCCCAGTCTGCAATAAAAAAGCCAACTGCAATGCCTTTGATGAAGAATCAGTATCTAACTTTTTAGATGGCATATAACGCTGTAAAGTACGAAGCGAAACATGGAGAATTTGACTAAGCTCCGCTAAGCTAAGTGATAACTTTTCAGAAATATCTAAAAGAAATTTAAATGAAACGCCTTTTCTGGCTATAAGTATGGCAGGAGTAGAATATGAATTGTAAGCGCTTATCGCTTCCTCAACTTGAAGAGATTTGTCCTCTTCTAAGTTTCGATAAGATTTATCTTTTTTACTCATATCATGTAATTTGTCATAAAAATAACGACATTATTCGGATTATCGAATTTTCATCTAAGTTTTTTAGCTATTTTCACCAAATCGTCTTTCAAAGTTGGATTTTGAACCTTTAAACTTAATTCTCCCAAAAATATCACGAAGCGCTCTAAAACTACAGGAATATCAACAGGGTTATAAAAAGACAAATCTTCATCAAGACTGTTTTTTGATAAATAATCAGCAATTTGAAGCTTTGAAAAAAACATTCCTTTCTGAAAAGGATTAATATAGAATAGTATTTCTTCGGTATTGTCTAGTGAAAAATCTAGGTTCTCTGTTCTACAAGCACATAACGTGAAAAAATTTCCATTGACTACAGGAAAAATAGGAATATTAAGCTTTCTAGAAAGAATTAAGTACAAAAGTCCTATAGAAAAAAGCTCGCCAATTTTAGATTCTAAAATATTGTTTATACATTGTCTAATAGGACTGGCTTTTAGGTCATCTTGCTTAAATCCAATATGATTGAAAAATACCTGATTAAAAATTTGAACCTGTTCAAAGGGCGTTTGGTTATAATTTAACTCAATCCAAACTTTTTTCACTAACTTGTCAGTCTTTTTAATGATATCAGAATAATCTAATTCTGGATAAAAATACTTTGAAACCAAGAAATAACCTTTCAATAAATCATGACTCTCATTAGTTCTCCATGATTTAATATCAGCAATCAAGGAATAAAATTGAATACCATGAATCAATTCATCTAACTTAGAACTTTGTTGTTCGTTCAAATCTGGATTCCACATCTCCTCTAATAATGGAATAATTTCTTTTCCATAGCTCATTAGCTTGTGTGAAACTATATCAACCACTTCACTATCCTCATCATCTAAGAGGGTTATCAATGCATTTATCTCTTTCTTATCGACATTCATATGCTCAACAACAACGAATATGGAATTTGTTTTGTAAAAATACAAATTCGAAAAATTATTTTTTCTTAAAAGACCGCTTGGGTTTTGCAGGATTTTTATCAGTTTCTGTAATGATGTCTTTTATTGCTTCTAATGTCAAATCTTTAGCTTCTACTCCCTTAGGTATTTTATAATTATTTTTCCCTTTTTTGATATAAGCTCCATATCGTCCAAGTAAAACCTGAATGTCTTCGTGACTAAATTCCATAATAAATTTATTAGAATCACTTTCTCTCTTTGATAAAACAAGATCTATTGACTCTTCGAGTGAAATATCATAAGGATCTTTATCTTTTGGGATAGTTACAAACATGCTATTATGCTGAATGTATGGGCCAAAACGACCAATATTTGCTTTAATCTCTTTACCTTCAAATTCTCCCAGCACTCTTGGCAGCTTAAACAATGAAAGGGCTTCATCTAAAGTGATTGTTTCTATAGATTGAGCTGGTTTCAACTTTGCAAATCTTGGCTTTTTAGTTTCATCATCTGTTTTTCCAATCTGAACCATTGGTCCATATCTACCTACTCTAGCTATGATTGGTTCTTTTGATTCAGGATGAACTCCCAACTCCCTTTCACCTGATGCTCTTTTGCCCTCTTTAGTAGTGAACTCGATGTTTTCGTGAAATGGCTTATAAAAATCATCAATCATCTTATGCCATTCTTTTTTCCCCTCAGCAATTTCATCAAACTGCTTTTCTACAGCAGCGGTAAAACCATAATCCAATATTTTGGGGAAATTTTCAACTAAGAAATCGGTAACTACACCTCCTATATCAGTTGGAAACAACTTATTTTTTTCTGCACCAGTAATTTCACTTTTTACTGACTCTACTATTTTATCATTTGCCAAAACCAACAAATTATAATTTCTAGAAACACCATCTCTAGTCTCTTTTACAATGTATCCTCTCTTTTGAATAGTACTAATTGTAGGCGCATAAGTAGAAGGTCTTCCAATCCCAAGCTCTTCTAATTTTTTAACTAATGATGCCTCTGTATATCTGGGAGCTGGGCGCGCAAAACGCTCTGTAGCAGACATCTCTCTTAACGGCAAATGTGTACCATTGTTCAAAGGCGGCAATAAAACATCCTCTGAATCATTTTCTATTTCTTCATCTTCATCATTAGATTCAGTATAAACTTTTAAGAAACCATCAAACAAAACTACCTCCCCTAGCGCTTGAAAAATCTTACTATTTTTATCATTTGATATAGATATAATCGTTTTTTCTAATTCAGCATCAGTCATTTGCGAAGCAATTGTTCTTTTCCAAATTAACTCATAAAGTCTTTGTTCATCCCTATCATCTGATACACTTATGTTGGGAAAATTTGTGGGACGTATAGCTTCGTGCGCTTCTTGTGCGCTTTCATTTTTAGTTGCAAACTTTCTAAACATATGGTACTTATCACCATATTTTTTTATCACTTCATCTTTTATAGCATTTAAGGCTAATTCTGACAGACTATTAGAGTCCGTTCTCATATAAGTTATATGACCAGCCTCATATAATCGCTGAGCTACAGTCATTGTTTTTAGTACCGAAAAACCAAGTTTTCTACTTGCTTCTTGCTGCAAAGTAGAAGTTGTAAATGGAGCCGATGGCGTTCGTTTTGATGGTTTCTTCTCTGTTCCTTTTACACTAAATTTAGCGTTAAAAAATGACTCTAAAAATGATTTTGCACTTGATAAATCAGTTTGCCTCTCAGGACTTTCTGATTTTAGTAAACTAACCTTACCTGAATTGTCTTTTACTTCAAATATTGCTTGGACTTTATAACTAGAACTAGACTTGAAAGACTGAATTTCTCTTTCTCGCTCTACAACGATCCTCACTGATACAGATTGAACTCTACCAGCAGACAATGATGGCTTTACTTTTTTCCACAAAACAGGTGATAGCTCATAGCCAACCAGTCTATCTAATACACGTCTCGCTTGTTGCGCATTAACCAAATCGAAATTAATTAATCTAGGGTTTGCTACAGCCTTTTTTACAGCTTTTTCAGTAATTTCTGTATAGGTGACTCGCTTAGCAGTCTTTGGATCTACATCTAGTACATGACAAAGATGCCAAGCTATGGCTTCTCCCTCACGGTCCTCATCCGTAGCAAGCATAATCTCTGAAGACTTTTTTGCTAGTTTCTTCAACTCCTTAATTACCTTTTCTTTATCTTCGCTTACTACATAATCTGGCTCATAATTATTAGCTAAATCAATTGCTAATCCACTAGAAGGTAAATCTCGTATATGTCCATAACTAGATGTCACTTCATACCCATCTCCTAAATACTTATTAATAGTTTTAGCCTTAGCTGGTGACTCTACTATGATTAACTTTTTACCCATTTCTAATTATGTTTGAGGATGCAAATAAAAAAACTAAACTCGATAAATTAAAATAAATATCAAAATTGCAGTTTCATATATTTGTATCAGCTAAGCACAAAAATTGAATTTATCGTTTCATTTTAAGCTATTTTTTTCTTTCTATTTTGTACAAATATTATATTTTCACAAACAGTAAGAGTAAGCTGTGTAAACGAAGAGAGCAAGATTCCTGTTTCCCCTTTTAATATATATTTATTAGATAATGACTCATTACTTACAACTTGCTCAGATTCATTTTATACATTAAATAATAAAGGTATTTTTATGATCAAAGCACCAATTTACTTTGCTAAATCGCTAATTTTAAACTCAAAAAGAATAAGAAATCAAGCATTTATAGTTGTCTTATTAGAGTCTTATTCTGTAAAAACAAAAGATATTGTCGTGTTAACAAATAAGGCTTTAGAAAAACAAAGTAACATTGCTAGCAGAGTAGAAATTGAAGACAAAGAAGAACTAATCGAGCGATCCTCGATAAACCATCGAGTGTATCACATACTGTAAAAGAACAAACAGGCGTCCAACTTCAGCGAACTTCAGCTGCAAGCGGAGCATTTAATATTAGACTACAATCATTAAGAGGAAAGTATGTACAAATATTAAAAGATGGATTACCTTTATTTAATGGCTTATCACAGTATTTGGCACTTCCACATATCTCTCCTATTAATTTACAACAAATTAAAATCATAAAAGGCGCTTCTTCAATATTATATTGAGGAGATGCAATTGCTGAAGTTTTAGATTTTATTTCAATAAACCCTAAGGAGAAACCCGTTTATGATATTATCACTAATTTAGAAAGTACAAAATCTGAAGATGCTATGTCTTTCGGAAGTCATAGAATTGAAAATTTTGGCTTTAATTTCTTTGGACAATATAGAAACCAACAACCAGCGAATTGGGATAAAGCTGGATTTTCAGATTATACAAAGATAAATCGCTGGCAAGTAGCTCCCGAAGCTTTTTTCTGGCTCAATAAATTTAATCTCAATTTAGGCGTGACCTATACTAATGAAGATAGAATTGGAGGTGCGATGAAAGATATTAAAAATCAATTTGATAGTATTTATACCTACAAATAACAAAATTAAAGTGAAGCGTTATGCACAAAATCTAAAGCTCAAATAAGCGCTAAAAATTTATTATCCATATTTATAATGGCATAAACTTCTATAACCGAAAATTGAATGCACCAGATGTTTTATACAGTGGTAAACAACTAGCAAAAAATTCTGAAGTGGGCTTAAATACTTCGATAGGTAAGCATAGACTAACTGCTAGAATAGATTTACGAACCTATCAATTTAATGATCAAAATAAAGATAGCCTAACTGGAAAATCATACAATCTACTTACATTTGGCATATATATTCAGGAAGTTTATAGTTTTTAAAGGACTGTGTTAGAGGCAGGTATTCGATTTGATTATAACATAAACTTTGGATTCACACTACTCCCTAAAGTAGCATAGCTACAGAAAAAGAACGATATATTTCAAACTCGGCTTAATGTAGCAATGGGGTATAAATTGCCAACAATATTCCAAGATGAAAGTGAAGAAAAATTATTTAGTAATGTGCTACCAATAGACGCTAAAATAGCAAAACGTGAGCTCTCTTTAGGTGGCACACTAGACCTCAAAGTTTATGCTCCCTCAACCAATGGATTTCAAATATCACTAAATGAAATGTTTTTTATAACCAATATTTGGTCTCCTGTGTTGTCAAATAGAGTTCTTTATTAAGGTAAATATTACACTCAGTTTACTTCACAAAATGGCACAATACAAGGTAGAGAGATAGAATCAACGTTGAATATTGGATATAGAGAGATTGGGTTCAAATTTAGCTACATATTACAAGATCAAAACATCAATATAAACAATGTAAAATCATTTGCCCCTCTCACTTCAAAAAATATGATTGGATTACTATTGGGATATGAAAAGGAAGGGAAATTTTCTATAGGCACAGACTGCTACTACTTTAGCCCAAGCGTATTAAGCGATGGTACACCAACCAATGGCATATGGGAAATAGGAATAAATGGATAATATATACATCGCTATTTCACCATCCTCGCGAATGCTGAAAATCTTCTGAACATTAGACAAACATCATTTGGCTCTGTAGTTCAACCTATTCCTACATTACAACAACCTCGATTTAAAGAAAAATACGCCCCTCGTGAGGGACGTATTTTAAATATTGGCCTTAAAATAAGACTTGTAAATATTTTTTCTAAAAACAAAAAAATGATAATGAAGATTAATCTTCTACTTATTAAATCCGTTTGCTGAGCTATTTATTTCAATTTTTGTTACTCCTTCTTTCACAAACGAACAGGCTTGGATAGTTTTGTCATCTTTCATAATACATACTGCATCACCTTCTTGAAGATATAGAAGATTACTACTTAATCCACCATATACTGTTTTATGCCCTTCAAAAACCAATTTTTTGTTTCCAGCATAAACTGCTACCTTAAATGTGGATGTGTTTTTAAGAGTTAGCGTTAACTCCTTCGGGCTAGTGTTTTCATTTTCTCCTCCAGAAAAAGAATCCCCATTTGCATATATCTGCAAAAACGACCCAAATATAAAAAGTGTAATAATACTTAGCTTTTTCATAAACTTATTTTAAAATTAAATCAAAGTTAAGTTCAAATAATCAATATTACTATAAGCTATGCACAGTTAATTTGTTGACTATCAACAAAAGTAAACAACAGTGCTTCCGAAACCATACTTAGGATGATAAGTGTCATCAAAAGACGAAACATTTTTATGTTTTATTAAATAAGCATGTAACTCACTTTTCAATTTACCCGATCCATTACCGTGAATAAGTCTGATCTCTTGTTTGCCAGAAGCAATGGCAGAATCTATTATTTTTTCATAAATTTCCTTTTGATAACCCAATGCTTCTCCTTTCAACAAATCTAACTCGCCATTTTTTTTATTGATATGCAAATCAAAAGTATCTGCATGAAGCTTACCAATCTTTGACTGAGAGGGCTTTGCTGCTCCCATCATGTATTGCCTTAATAATTCTGGATCAAAATTAGAACTCATTTCTATTCATTGTTTCAAAAATAAACTTAGTTTTGATTTTAGCAATCACCAATCATGAGAATTCTGATTCCAATACTTCTTTTTCTTTTTTTAGTTGCAACATGCAAAAAGTATAAAGACCCGAAGTTTATTTATGATCAACCAATTTTAGAGCTTCTCATAAACAATGATAAAATATTTGCTGATTCATCAAAAGCTCACCTCGATACAATGAATGTAGATAGTACAATAGTAAAATCAACTTCATTTTATTTTTGGTCAAATAGCCAACTCCTTTTGAAAATCAGAATAGGTGGTAGAAGTATAGGTTCTTATGAAGTAAACCCTACAAGTGCGGTTTATTATCCATCAAATGATACATTTTGGGCTAAATCTGGTAAAGTAACCGTTTGGCAATATGATACAGCCTTAAGACAAGTTTCTGCTGACCTCAAATTTAACCTAGAAAGCACTAATAAAACTCCCATAAATATTCAAAGTGGGACATTTGTAAGATGTCCGCTTTAGTTTTTTATCTATCGCCTTTTTTTAATTAATTTGCTTCTGAAATTTTTAGATTTTGTTTATAATGCAATCAAATAATTAAAAAAACAGCACTTCATGTCAAAAAGAATTTACTTAAATTTTTTTACATTAATTTTTTCATTTTTATCTTACGGACAAGACTTTAAAAACATTCGAGGCACAGTCGTTGATAAAGATTCTAAATATCCTATTATAGGTGCTAGTGTTGTTTTACTTAATTCAAATCCATTTAATGGAGCGACTACAGACCTAAATGGCAATTTTGTCTTACCATCAGTGCCTTTAGGGAGAGCTAGCATTAAAATCAGTTATATCGGTTATAAAGATGCTTACGCAAATGACATTTTAATTATAGCTGGAAAAGAAACGCAGATAAATATAGAACTTGAAGAAAAAGTAAGCGAAATAAAAGAAGTAGTAGTTTCTAGAAATATAAATCAAGGGAGAGCTAAAAATGAATTTGCAGCTGTAAGCTCAAGATCATTTGAAGTAGAACAAACCAACAGATTTAGTGGGAGCAGAAATGACCCAGCTAGAATGGCCTCAAATTTTGCAGGTGTAAGTGGTGCAAATGATGCACGAAACGACATTATCATTAGAGGGAACTCCCCAATGGGATTATTGTGGCGATTAGAAGACATTGATATTCCTAGTCCTAATCACTTTGCTAGCTTTGGAAGCACAGGCGGCCCAGTAAGCATGCTTAACAATAATACCTTAGCAAGAAGTGATTTTATGACATCTGCATTCCCGGCAGAATATGGAAATGCCCTAGCTGGGGCATTCGACCTAAAAATGAGAAGTGGAAATAAAGGTAAACATGAGTTTTTAGCACAAATTGGATTTAATGGAATAGAAGTAGGTGCTGAAGGCCCGTTCCACAAAAAGAAAAGTCAAGCTTCATATTTAGTTAATTATCGCTACTCTACATTAGGACTATTTAAACTTATAGGAGCTAATTTTGGAACAGGAACAGCGGTACCAGAGTATCAAGATCTTTCATTCAAAATAGACATCCCGACAAAAAAAGCTGGGGTTTTTAGAATTTGGGGATTAGGAGGTCTCAGTAAAATAGAGCTATTAGGATCAAAATCAGAACCCCAGAACCAAGGTGGTACAAACCTCTTTATTAATGAAAACCAAGACCTTTATAATCAAGTACAAACAGGCATAGTCGGTCTTTCTCATACCTACTTTATAAATCCGAAATCATATTTTAAAGTTTCTTTAGCTGCTTCTCATAAGCAACAGCTAGCGGATATAGATACTCTTAATGTTTTTGAAAAGTCTAATAAAGCTAGATTTAATACTGTAAAACTACGCCAAAATAAATATACAGCTCACCTTATTTATAACGTAAAACTTAACACTAAAAATACTATCACAACAGGGCTAAATACTCATGTTTTTGATCTATTATTCTCCGATAGTATTTCGTTTCAGGGTGGCTTTTTCCCTATGAAATATGCAAAAGGATTTAGTGCATTAGCTCAATATTACGCCATGTGGCAGCATAAATTTTCGGATCGATTAGTGTTGAATACAGGTCTTCATTTACAATATTTTTCGCTCAGCAATAAAGTAACATCTCCAGAGCCAAGGGTTAGTTTAAAGTATCAAATAAAAGAAAATCAGTATATCAGTATTGGATATGGATTACATAATCAAATACAACCTTTACCTACATATTATAATGCTGAAGTAGTCTCTGGAAGTACTGGTAACCCAACAAATCTAAAGATGGATTTTAGTAGAAGCAATCATGTAGTTGCAGGTTATGACTTGACATTCAAAAAAGATTTTCATATTAAAACTGAGGTTTATTTTCAATATCTTGACAAAATCCCAGTCGAGTCTTTTTCTAGTTCATTTAGTATGCTTAATGCAGGTGCAGAATTTGCAACTCCCAACAATACTAACTTAATAAACGAAGGAATTGGTTTGAATTATGGATTAGAACTTACAGCTGAAAAATTCTTTTCAAAGGGATATTACTTTTTGGTAACAGCCTCTATTTTTCAGTCGCGCTATAGAGGAAGTGATATAGTATGGCGAAACACTGCTTTCAATGGACTTTATGTGTTGAATACATTAGGTGGGTATGAATATAAATTTGGAGGTAGAAAAAATAAAACAAAACGACATGCTATTGCAATAGATGGAAAAGTGACAGTAGCGGGTGGTCGATATTATACCCCTATTGATTTTGAGCAAAGTGCACTTGAGCAAAGAGAAATCAGAAAGGAAAATGAAGCTTTCTCTTCTCAATATCCAGTTTTTTATAGAATTGATTTAAAAATAAGTTATAGACTTAGTCTTAGAAAAATGACTCATGAGTTTTCGCTTGATGCTCAAAATATCACCAATCACAAAAATGTTTTTCGATTAGTATATAATCAACGGTTAAATGCTGTAGCTACCGAATATCAACAAGGACTTTTTCCTTTGCCACAATATAGAATTTACTTTTAATTCTTACTATCAAACTTACGCAACATTTCAATAGTTACACGCATATCTTTAGATAAATCACAGACAACTTTTATTTGCTCTTTTGTGAATGGATGCTTAAACGCCAATGAACTTGCATGAAGTGATAGTCTGTCCAAAATTGGGCGCTCTTCTTCGCTTGTCTGTTTGTATCCTTTTTTGATAGAAGATAATAAGAAAAAAGTTCGATTACCATATAGTGGGTCTACCAACAAAGAATGACCAGATGAAGTGAGATGTACTCTTATTTGATGTGTTCGTCCTGTTTTTATAAATACATCCAAAAGGGCTGCATGCCTATATTGCTCTACTACTTTAAAAGAGGTAAAAGATGGTTTACCCTTAGCATGAATAAGCATCTTACCATTTCCAGATGGATGACTAGCTATTGGACTATCTATCTCGCCATAATCCCCATCAAACAATCCATTCGCTAATGCTGTATATTGTTTACCCATCATGTGATTTTCAAATAACAGACTAAAAGCCTTGTGAGACTCAGCAGACTTTGCAAACAAGACAACGCCACTTGTATCACGATCTATTCGATGAACTGTAAACAAAGAAACACCTAGGGCCTTTTCTACAGTTTGTTTAAAATCTAATTTTTCAGTTTGAAATCGCTCAGGAATGACTGATATCCCAGCAGGCTTAGCTAGACAGACAATAAAATCATCTTCAAACAATTTTTCAATACTAATTCTACTTTTTTTCACAATCGTTTTGCCTTCGTAAAATAATCCACATTTCCCTTTCTAATATTGATACTCATTTGATCGCCATTTATTACTGCTGAACCATCTGCTTGACCAGTGTATGCACCTTGGGCGTTCTGTACATAAAATTCTATGCGCTTTTTGGCAGTTGCAGTACCTCTTAAACTAAATCCTTGGTCTATCACATTAGAGAATCTAGTCCAAACAAAATAATTTTCATCATTAACTTGCATTAGATGTATCGTCTTGCTTCCGTCACTACCATTAGTTTCGCAATCCCAAGTGCCTAAAAACTGACTTTTGGTCAATAATTCACAGCTATCCCCCTCATATCCTATAGGACATAGAGTATCACAAAATTTACCAGCATAATTTCCTTTACAAACACATGTTCGGTCTTGGGTGCAAGTAGCTCCATTTTTACATTCAGCACACTTTTTTTGACAACCCATAACAACCATCGAAAAAAGTATCACAAAAAATAATGCCTCAAAAAATAATCTCATACATTAAAAACTTATCTTGCGTTAATCTTTGGCAAATCTATGAATAAGAAATTTATTTTTTCATTTTTATTTTTCATCACTCACTTTTTTAATATCTATTGTCAAAAAAGCAATCAAGCTTCTCTTTCTGGTAAAGTAATAGATATAGAGACCAAGACTCCCATTTATGGCGTGACTGTATATACCATTATAGCAGGTGAAACTGAAGCAACCACTACAGATGATCAAGGTGACTTTTCATTTAACCAACTCAAACCTGGACGTATTGATATAAAAACAAAAATATTAGGTTATGAAGATGCAACTGTGAACCAAGTGCTCATCAATGTTGGAAAACAGTTAAATATTACCATCTCTATTACGGAAAAGGCAACTCAAATGAATGAAGTGATAATAGAAGGGAAAGATAAAACAAGGGCCAGTAATACTTTCGCAGCTGTTAGTGCATTTTCGTTCACAGTAGAGGAAACAAAAAGATACGCAGCTACACTCAACGACCCTGCTCGAATGGCACAAAGCTTTGCAGGTGTGGTTTCATCAAATGATGAAAACAATCAAATAGTTGTAAGGGGAAACTCACCAAGAGGTATGCTTTGGCGACTAAATGGTTTAGAAATCCCTAACCCTAACCATTTTGCTGCATCTGAGGGAGCTACTGGTGGAGGTGTGAGTATGTTAAGTGCTAATATGCTTAGCAATACAGATTTCTATTCTGGCGCTTTTCAAGCAGAGTTTGGCAATGCTCTTTCGGGTGTTTTTGATTTAAATTTTAGAAAAGGAAATGCGCAAAAACATGAGTTTGCAGTACAAGTGGGAATACTAGGATTAGAAGCAGCTGCTGAGGGTCCATTTTCTAAAAAATATAAAGGTTCATTTTTGATTAACTATCGATATTCTACTTTAGATATTCTTGGTAAAATGGGTTTTACATTTGGACAAAATCAAACGCCAAAATATCAAGACTTGGCGTTTAATTTTTATCTACCAATCAGCAAAAAAGCAAATTTCACTTTATATGGATTAGGCGGATTAAGCTCATTAGGCAATTCGCCAAAAAAAGACACTACTACTTGGAAATCACCCAAAGATCAACAAACTGAAGACCTTAACCAAAGAGCTGGTGTAGTAGGTGGCACTTTTTCAGTCTATTTCAATGATAAAACGAGTTGGCATACCAATCTTGCCTTAAGTGGTTCTAAAAACATATTTATTGCTGACAGCATCACTCCTACTTATGATTTTAAATCTTTAGAAAGTAATAGTTTTGGATATGTGCAACTCAGAGCATCAACTCAAATTTTGAGAAAAATAGACTCGAAAAATACCATAAAGGCTGGATTTTTTCACACCGTCAATTGGTACAATCTAAGTAGTAGTAGGATAAATATAGTTGATCTCAATCAACAAGGAGCTTCGCATCTAAGTCAAGCATACTGGCAATGGAAACATAGACTTTCAAACAAAACAAGTTTTGTATCTGGCATTCATTTTACGTATTTTAATCTGACCAAGAAGTTTTATGCTGAACCACGTTTTAGTGTAGAACACAAAATTAAAGAAAGTCATTTGCTTTCACTTGGTGTTGGCTTACACAGTAGAACGGATGCAATCTCTACCTATATTTCTACTTTAGGATCTGAAACCAATAACGGTTTGACTAATCGCGATTTGGAGCTATCTAGAGCTTTTCATTCTGTTATAGGTTATAGTTTTTCGTTTTTAAAGAATTTTAGGCTTAAATCAGAAGTTTACTTTCAATATTTATTTGATGTGCCAGCGGGTTATGGTCGCTATGATTTTTACTCTTCCATAAATCAAACTGATGGCTTTATTAACTTTACGTTGATAAGCAAAGGCAAGGGTATAAACTATGGTTTAGAGTTGACTTTAGAAAAGTTTTTTGCTCAAAATTACTTCTTTCTAGTCACTGCATCTGTCTTTGATTCTAAATACAAAAACAACGATAAATGGCATAATACGGCTTTTAATGCTCGCCACGTTCTCAATGTGTTGGGGGGTAAAGAATTTGTGGTGGGTAAGAAAAAAATAAATAGAATTATACTCAATTCAAAACTATTATGGAGGGGAGGGATGAGACAACCTGATATAGACTTAGATGCTAGCAAAATAGCAGGCGAAACCATATATTCATTTGACAAACCTTATTCTGTAAAGTTGCCAGACTACTTTAGATTGGACTTGGGGCTAAGTTTTCGAAAAAATCAAAAAAGATGGAATTGGCAAGTGGGTGTAGAAATTCAAAATGTCATAAACCGAAAAAATGTAGCAGCTTATCGATATGATAAGTATACTCAAGCTATAGAAATAATTAGGAATATAGGGATAATACCTATTTTTTATTTTAAGGCAGAGTTTTAACTAAAAAAGGCATGCCAAGTAAGCATGCCTTTTAGTAATTATAAATAAATTTTTAGTTAAAAGTTTTTGATGATTTCATCACCAAATTCAGAACATTTCAAAGTAGTAGCTCCATCCATCAATCGTTCAAAGTCATAGGTTACACGCTTACCTTGAATCGACTTCTCAAGACCTTTGTGAATCAATTCAGCAGCTTCTGTCCATCCAAAATATTCAAACATCATAGCGCCAGAAAGTATCACTGATCCTGGATTTACTTTATCTAAATCTGCATACTTAGGTGCAGTACCATGAGTGGCTTCAAATATGGCATGACCAGATACATAATTAATGTTTGCACCAGGTGCTATTCCTATACCTCCGATTTGAGCTGCTAATGCATCACTCAAATAGTCGCCATTAAGATTAAGTGTAGCGATTACATCAAAATCTTCTGGACGAGTCAATACTTGCTGTAAAGCGATATCTGCTATGGCATCTTTTATAAGAATTTTCCCAGAAGCTAATGCTGCTTTTTGTTCTGCATTTGCGGCCTCCTCTCCTTTCTCTTTTTTAGTTTTTTCCCATTTAGCCCATGAATAAGTTTGATCTGCAAAAACAGTATCGGCCAACTCATAACTCCAATCTCTAAAACCACCTTCAGTAAATTTCATAATGTTTCCTTTATGAACGATAGTAACGCTCTTGCGTTTGTGTGTGATTGCGTATTCAATTGCAGATTTGACCAAGCGCTGTGTTCCTGTTTTAGATACTGCCTTTATTCCTAAACCAACACAAGTATCTTCATCGCCACTTAAACCAGCTTTGGTCAAATATTCTTTACTTTTATCAGCCGAATTAAAACGAATTTTTCCAAAATCTTTAGGAAAATTTTCTTTTAGAAAATCCAATAATTTTTGAGCATCAGCACTTCCACCAGCATATTCTATACCAGCATAGATATCTTCCGTATTTTCTCGAAAAATAACCATATCCACCGCCTCTGGATGTTTTACAGGTGATGGAGTGCCAGTATAATAACGAACTGGACGAAGACAAACATATAAATCTAAAATTTGCCTAAGAGCCACATTAAGTGAACGAATACCACCTCCTACAGGTGTAGTAAGAGGACCTTTTATACCCACTAAATATTTATTAAATGCATCTAAAGTAGCATCTGGCAACCAGCTACCAGTTTGATTAAAAGCTTTTTCACCGGCTAATACTTCTAGCCATTCTATTTTTTTTGTACCACCATATGCTTTTTCTACTGCGGCATCTAGAACTTTTACTGATGCTTTCCAGATATCCCTTCCAGTGCCATCGCCCTCTATAAAAGGAACAACAGGATTATTTGGTACATTTAATTTTCCATTTTGGATTGTAATAATTTCTCCCATACTTATTAAGTTTGATTTGATTTTTGAATTGGAGTACGAAACTAAATAAGTTCTTTTAAAAGCAAAATTTGATAGTATCTAAAACATATATATAATCTCGTTTTTTGATTTATTAAGATAAATTTATTTTGATCATAAATAAATCAAATGGAAATGTTATCTAGTTTATAATTTATTAAAAATGAAATAGCTAACTATTTTTTTATTAAATTAAACCTAAAAAGATAATTAAAAATATAGACGCTAAGTCACTATTATAAAAATAAAAAGCCGAAGAAAACTTCTTCGGCTAAAAAAATGATGAATTTAATAATTCTAAATTTCAGTTTCAGAGGCTAGAGAAGCATTTATGTATTCTCTGTTTAGTCTAGCAATATTAGTAATTTTAATTTCTTTCGGACACTCAACTTCGCATGCTCCAGTGTTAGTACAGTTACCAAATCCTTCTGCATCCATTTGAGCTACCATTGCCAAAGCTCTTCGTTTTCGCTCAGGTTCACCCTGAGGTAATTGAGCCAAATGTGAGACTTTTGCTGATACAAACAACATAGCTGAAGCATTTTTACAGCTTGCAACACATGCTCCACAACCAATACAAGCAGCAGCATCCATAGCTGCCTCTGCTTGGTCTTTGTCAACTGGTAGTGAGTTAGCATCTTGTGCTTGTCCTGTACTTACTCCTACAAATCCTCCCGCAGCAATAATTCTATCAAATGCTGACCGATCAACTGTAAGGTCTTTCAATACTGGAAAAGATTTAGCTCTCCATGGTTCTATGTAAATAGTTTCACCATCATTGAATTTTCGCATATACAATTGACAAGTAGTAGCACCATGTTGTGGCCCGTGTGCTCTTCCATTGATATACATACTACACATGCCGCAAATACCTTCTCTACAGTCGTGGTCAAATGCTACTGGCTCTTCATTTTTTGCAATGAGTTCTTCATTTAAAACATCTACCATCTCTAAAAAAGACATATCACCATTGATGTTATCAATCTGATAGTCTACTAATTTCCCTTCACTTTTACTATTTTTTTGTCGCCAGACTTTTAGGTTGAATTTCATATTGTTCAATTTATTAATTTACTTGTAACTTCTTACTTGCAATTTTACATTTTCATAAACTAGAGGTTCTTTGTGCAATAATGGGTCTACATCATCACCCTTATATTCCCAAGCTGCTACATAAGCATATTCTTCATCATTTCTCTTAGCTTCACCAGCATCTTCATATTCTTCTCTAAAGTGACCTCCACATGATTCATTTCTATTTAAAGCATCTATTACCATGAGCTCTCCTTGTTCTAAAAAGTCAGCAACTCGCATAGCTTTATCTAGCTCTGGATTGAGTTCATTGACTTGACCGAGCACTCTTACATCTGACCAAAATTGTTTTCTCAAATTTTGGATTAAAACACGAGCTTTTTTTAGTCCTTCTTCATTTCGTGCCATTCCACAATATTCCCACATAATTTTGCCTAATTCCTTATGGAAAGTATCGACACTTTTTGTACCCTTAATACTTACTATTTTTTGTAAACGTTCATTTACTGCTTTTTCAGCTTCAACAAATGCTGGATGATTTAAATCCAAAGGTTTAGTAAATATTTCATCTGATAAAAAGTTTGAAATAGTGTACGGAATTACAAAATATCCATCAGCTAAACCTTGCATCAATGCAGACGCTCCTAGTCTGTTGGCACCATGTTCAGAGAAATTAGCTTCACCGAGCGCATATAAACCAGGCACTGTAGTCATCAATTCATAATCTACCCATATACCTCCCATAGTGTAGTGTACTGCAGGGTATATCTTCATTGGAGTTTCCAACGGATTTTCATTAGTGATGTTTTGATACATAGGAAAAAGCTCACCATATCTTGCTTTCACCACATCTAAGCCTAAACGTTTTATGGAATCTTCAAAATCTAAAAATACTGCTAAGCCAGATTTTGCAACTCCCCTCCCCTCATCACATACTTCTTTAGCTGCTCTTGATGCTATATCTCTAGGACAGAGATTTCCGAAAGATGGATATTTTCTTTCTAAGAAATAATCTCTATCTTCTTCTTTGATATCTTTAGCTTTCATTTGACCTTCGCGAATAGCTTGAGCATCATCTTTTGATTTTGGAACCCACACTCTTCCATCATTTCTCAATGACTCAGACATAAGTGTTAGTTTCGATTGATATTCTCCAGAAACTGGTATACAAGTCGGATGTATTTGAGTATAACATGGAT
>JBIKJU010000016.1:0-18146 GCA_044360745.1 Chitinophagales bacterium | reverse complement strand
TTCTTCTTTTTTCTCCGCCACTTTCGCCTCTTTCTTTTCTTCTTTTTTCTCTACTACCTTTTCAACTTTCTTCTCTATTTTCGTAGAGTCGACAGCAGGCTTAGCAGGAGCAGGTATAGTTCCTTCCGTAATCGGTGTCTGTTTCACAACTGTATCTATTTCTTCTACTGGTGCAGGAGGAGCTTCTTTACTGATATCCTTCATTGGTAGCTTCGAACTATTGAGCGAAGCCAAAAGCTCTTTTGCAGTTTCTCCCTCTGGAGTAGAGGCATGCTTCGCTATTATCTTATTAAGCTCTTGCACATAGTCGTCTAGTCTATTTTGCTTAGACAAACTAAGCGCATTGAGTAAATCAAATTTAGGTTTTAGCGGATTAGGCTTATACTCTACATCTGCCGTACGACCTCTAACATCCACTGCTGCATAATCACCTTTTAGGAAAGCCTCATACGTAGTTTGATAATAGGTATTCAAAGCATTTTCCTCTGCTTTGAGCTTATTAAAATAGTCTTTATCCATGAGATATTTAGCTATTTTGCTTTCTGGAAACTCATTAATTATGAGTGTTCGGCATTCTGCTGCTTTAGCTGCTTTTCCATTCTTTTCAGACAAAATCAACAATTGATAAAGAGCTTCTAAGCGCAATTTATTTTGAGGAAATCTTTTCAATAGCTCTTCAAGTTTTTGAGTTGCCTTTTTATCATTCTTGAGATTATCTTTGTAAATCACAGCAGCTTGATAATACGCTTCGACTAATTTAGTGTTGGAAAGGTCGAGTTGAGATTGAGTTAGGGGTATGTTATCTTCCATTTTTTCAATATCAGTCATACCATCTTTGTTAAACTCTCCTTTCCCATCCTCAGACTGTTTCCCATCTTTAGTTTCTACTATATCTTCAACATTCGATGATTTATCTTTTCTCCTCCAGTTTTCTTCAAGCTTACGCTTTCCCCATCGTTTCAAAAACTCTGTGTATCCATTATTTTTCATTACAGCATTGTAGAAATACCATCCACCTCCGCCTACGTTTGTATTATTGTTACTAGTAGTAGTTTGATTATCTGACAACGGGTTTAAATTGATATTCTCATTCTTCTTTTCCTCTTCCTTTTCTTTATTTGCCAATAGAGTACGCATTACTCTGTCACGCTCACGTGGGCTCATTTTGGCTAGCTTCTGTAGACTATCTTCCGTATAAATAATATCGAGTTGTTTTACTAATTCGCCTAATACTCTAGCGCGAGTAGAAGCTTCAGCATAGGCAGTGTCTTTTGCTGGTAAACCAAGCATAGTACTATCATAAAAAAATTTTGATTTAGAGTATAATTCTTCATCATAGGTGAGTTGTCCCATTCTCAAATAACTCTGGCTCTTTTGTTCTACGTTTTTTGTTGAGCTATTAACTGATTTCTGATACCAATCTTTAGCTACGGGCTTATTGTTTTCCAAAAGAGCTATCTCGCCTTGCTCATAAAATATCTCATCTAAATGGTCTTTATTTTTACCATCACGAGCCAGTTTTGTTAAGAGCTGCTTTGCTGTATCAAAGCCAGACTTGCTTCTTCGGAGTAGTCGCGCTTGTTGGATTTTTGCAAAAAACTCTGCTTCATAACTCGGGTTACTTTTTTGAGCAAGTTGATAATAATCAGCAGATTTTCTAAAATCACCTACTCGCTCATACATTTGAGCTAGTGCGATCAAGGGTCTTATACGTTCTCTTTTCTTTTTGGTGAGGGAAAGAAACTTTTCTAAATCAGTAATTGCAGAGCGATAGTCTTTTTGCTCCATATAAAGATTTGCCTCAGTAAGTAACAACTGTTTATCTAAGTTTTTATAAAATTGGTCGTCATTCTTAGCATAGTTTATAATAGACGCTGCTTCAGTAAATTGCTTTTTTGCGGTATAAGATTTTGCTATCCAAACTAAGGCCTCTGCCCTTGCAGGCTCATGCACAAAAAGACTGTATTTTGGACGCTCATCAATCTTCTGAAGCACTAGATTTCCTTTTTCATCAAGTACCTTTTCAAATTTCGGTTTCTTTTTTGGTTTTTTCTTTTTTGAGGGTTTCACATTTTTTCCTTTGAGACGTTTCATCTCTTTTACGTAGTCTACTCCTTCTTTATACTCTGTGGTAATAAATTTTAAATTCTGAAGAGCTTTGTCATAATCGCCCTTCAAAAAATTAGCTTTCGAAATCAAAAGAAAATGATCGTCAACATAATTAGAAAACTTATGAATCTGAATAGACTTAGCGCATCTTTTTTCGATATCATCTAAATCGCCAGAATAAGTGGCAAAATTTGCTTTATCATTATATATAAAAAGAGGGATAACATCTTCGTATCTATCGACCACAGCTTTATCTGCACCCTGCATTACTACTTTCATTTTTTCCTTTGCATTAAAATAAGCATTGTAACGAGATGTGAGGTCTTGATACTGCTGAACAGGAAATGGTGCTTGATTAGTAGTAGCACAACCCGAAATCAGAACGACAACAGAAAGTATAAAAATTTGATGTATATTTTTAAATTGCAAAACGTAATTTAGTTTTTGTATGTTCAAAGACAACAAATTTATTGTTTTGTGCGACATTCTTAACGAAAGATTTCGGTATTTATTATGGCAAAGAAAATAAAGACCACATTAAATGACTCTCTGAAAAGCAAATTTCGCTTTGTAGTACTTAATGATGCGACTTTTGAGGAAAAGTTCTCAATGGTTTTAAGCAGGAAAAATGTTTGGATTTTTGTTAGCACATTAGTTTTTTTATTAGTTCTCATTACTTCGAGTGCTATAATTTACACACCTCTAAAATATATGATACCGGGTTTTGGGGATTTTAATTTTAGAAGTGATATCATAGCACTTACTATACAAGCAGACTCAATCGAAAAATCATTAAATGCCAGACAACTAAAGACAGATGCTATGTTAAAAATACTTAACGATAGTAGTCTTGTAGACCTTAAAGATCAAGATGTAAAGTCTTCTAAAATTGCATCAAATAATGAAGGTCTTATAGACGCTTCAACAGAAGAAATAACTTTAAGAAATGAAGTCTCTAATATGGAGAGTTTTGCGATTTCATATAATAAAAAAGGCGGAGCCGATGCGAAATCTATTTTAAACGAAAATAAATTTTTTAAACCAGTAAATGGCGTGGTGACGGATGAATATGATATGGCTACAAACCACTATGGCATTGACATAGCAGCTAAAAAAGACGAAGCCGTATTTGCTACTTTAGACGGTATAGTTGTTAGTACTGGCTATGAGTTAGAGACTGGTCATACTATTTATATTCAACACAAAAATAATTTGATTTCAATTTATAAACACAACAGTAAGTTATTTAAAAGTGTGGGTGCTCAGGTAAAAGCTGGCGATAACATAGCCACGGTAGGAAATACTGGATCAAATTCTACCGGTCCTCATCTTCATTTTGAAATATGGTATCAAGGTTCTCCTATCAATCCAAGAGAATTTATTTTATTTTAGCAGCGTCATAAATTAAAAAAAATGAGTGTATTTGGCAAAAAAGATGAAAGTACTATAAGTGCTTCAAAATCCATGAACCAACTTGGTCAAGGGACTACAATAGTTGGCAATCTCCAATCTGATTCAGATATTAGAATAGACGGAAAAGTACAAGGCAATTTATCGACAAAAGGCAGATTAGTCCTAGGAGTTAATGGGGTCATTGATGGTGATGTGATTTGCAATAATGGATTTATTGAAGGGAAAATAAATGGAAAAGTAGAATGTATAGATTTACTAGTACTCTCTAAAACTGCTTTCATATCAGGAGACATCATGATTAAAAAATTAGTAGTAGAAGAAGGAGCTAAATTTAATGGTCGATGTACAATGGGCATTCAAGTATCAAGACAGTCTAGCGACAATGTTGACTCTGCGATGAAAGCAGCACAATAAATTAGGCACCATTTAGTGTTTAAAATGTCTTATCCCTGTAAAGACCATAGCTATTCCTCTTTTGTTCGCTTCATCAATTGAATCTTGATCTTTAATACTACCTCCGGGCTGTGAAATAGCTTCTATTCCTGCATCCGCACCTATAGCTACACAATCTGGGAATGGGAAAAATGCTTCTGAAGCCATTACAGCTCCTGCTAAATCAAAGCCAAAGTTTTTCGATTTTTTAATAGCCGATTCTAGCGCATCTACTCTTGAGGTTTGTCCGCAGCCCATACCTATTAATTGCTGGTTTTTGACTAATGCTATACCATTAGATTTAAGATGCTTAACAGCTTTTACTGCAAACTCCAAATCGTTCAATTGGCTTAAACTAGCTTCCCTTTCGGTTACTATCTTAAAATCTGAAGATATTTCAGAAACCTGATCAACATCTTGCTCTAAGACTCCGTTAAGCATAGATTTAAACATTTTTTTGGGATGCAAATCTTGTTTTAACTTCAAAATGATTCGATTCTTTTTTTGCTTTAAAACCTCTAAAGCATTGTCCTCAAAATCAGGAGCAGTGACTACTTCAAAAAACAACTTATTCATCTCCTCAGCAGTTGCTTTATCAATTTTTTTATTAGCCGCTAAAACACCTCCAAAAGCAGATGTTGGATCACATGCTAATGCCTTTTCGTAAGCTACTTTTATAGTGTCTGAGGAAGCTAGTCCACAAGTATTTGTATGCTTTATGATAGCAAAAGTAGGCTGACTAAACTCAGCAACCACATGTATTGAAGCTTCTACATCTACTAAATTGTTATAAGACAAATCTCTGCCATGAAGTGTATCAAAGACCTCTTCCAAATTGCCATAAAAGAATCCCGTTTGATGAGGGTTTTCACCATATCTCAACTCTTTAATATTATTGAAGCTTTTTTTAAAGCCAGGTAAATCAGTTTCTGTATTAAAGTAGTTGAAAATCTGCGTGTCGTAGTGAGAAGATACTTGAAAAGCTTTTGCAGCAAAGCGCTTTCGCTGATCTAATGTCGATTCGCCAGACTGGCTATTGAGTAAATCTAGAACTTCTGCATATTGTTCTCTAGCAGAAACTATAAGCGTGTCATGATAGTTTTTAGCAGTCGCTCTGATGAGCGAAATGCCACCAATATCAATTTTCTCAATTATAGTGCTTACATCTGAAGTTTGTTTTACCGTATCTTCGAAAGGATATAAATCTACTATAACTAAGTCTATGGTAGGAATCTTGTGACTATCTAATTGTGAAAGATCAGTAGAGTTATCTCTCCGAGCTAAAATGCCTCCAAAAATAGTGGGGTGAAGTGTTTTTACCCTACCGTCCAAAATCTCTGGAAAGCCCGTCAATTCATCTACTGCCTTAGCATTTACACCTAGTTCTTGAATAAATTTTAGTGTGCCTCCTGTAGATAAAATTTCTACTCCTAAATCGTTTAACTTATTGACAATAGGTGCTAAGCCATCTTTGTGAAAAACTGAGATTAAGGCTGTTTTTATAGTGCGATTCATGATATATTTTTTGCAAATATATTCTTGAAATCTTGTTGTATAGCAAAACTTATTCAGATTGTTTTCACAAAAAAAATCCCTTGCTTTAAAATAGCAAGGGATTTTAAACGTATTAAAAATAGAATGATTAGTCGTTAGCTACTACTAGTTTCTTAGCAATCACTTTATCGTTTATAGTCAAGATCATATTATATACACCATTTGCTAATTGGCTTGTGTAAACAATATTCTCATGTTCACCTGCTGCCTTGTTCATTTCATTAGATTGGTAAACTACTTTTCCTGTTACATCCATCAATTTAATACTCATTTTCGAATCAGCTTTAAGATTATAATACAAACTAGCAAACTCTTTTGCTGGATTAGGGTAGATTGAAACAGAGTTTTCAATATTTACATTTTCATTTATCCCAACTCCGCCATTTGCTAAGTCTGTAAGATTATATGCTTGTACTACATATTTTGGCTCAGCTACATTATTGTTGTTGATTTGTATCCAAGCTACTACACGAAGATTAGACCAATTTTCTACTGAATTTTCTGTTGCGTGATTGATTCTATTAGCCGTACTTCCATTTGCAGGCAGTCTATAATTCCCTTTAAAAGTAAAAGATGAGTCTATATCAACTGCAACATTTTTTGCTAATTGAGTAAGCGTTTGGCCATTTTCGTTGCCAATCATTTTTTTCATAACGTAGAAAAACTCAGTTTCTTGGTTAGATTTTACATTTCTAGTTGTTCTAGTTTCTACTATTGCCATGTGCAATTTTACACCTGTAGCTCCAGTAAAATCTGCTAATGGTGTATATCTTAATTTGATATCCATTTTTTTATCAAAAGTATCCATGCTATATGTACCTTCAATTTTGAAGAAAGTTTGTTTAGAGGTAGCATTATCATAATCAGATGCAGTAAAATTATTTGCATTTTGATTCCATCCTCCGTCAATTGTCATGTGAGGAATTGCAGAAACTCCGTAAAATGCACGTCTATTTACAGCTTCATTAGTAGCATAGGGATCTCCCGTTCCAGGGAAGTTTTGTTGATATTTTACCTGAACAAAATCTTTTTGATTTTTAGTATCCACTATTCCGTGGAAAATTTCATTTCCTGGCTTACAAGGAGGACATGTAGAGCTTGTAAGAATTTCAAACAGAGGAATCTTTTTTACCTTGTTGTTGAAATCATAAACATGTGTTCCAGCTTTTAGTGAATTATTACACGATCTTTCATCTACGTTGACTGCTCCGTTAAGATTACTAATAGTTACATTTACAGTGTGTGTGCCCTCTGTTGCATTCCAAAAAGTAGGATGAGTAAAGCCATAGTTAGCGCCTTGGGCTATGTTTAATCCTGTTAAGGTTTGTGTGACAGGAGCACCATTGTCAATGGTATAAGACACATCAAATGAAGTAATAGCAGTTGTTCCATTATTGGCAACAGTACCAGTTATTGGTACCTGTCCAGCAGCAGTGGTGACTTCTAAATCTAATTGATCTAAGCTTAAATCATATGCTATACCTCCGTATGAAAATTTGATATTTTCTACCACTTCATAATCAAAACCTCCTTGATCATCAAAAGTTAAATTAGGACTTCCTGATACCATAGTTCCCAATGTTCCATCTGCATTTTCACATCCAACAGTGCCCAAAGTAAATGGCGCTACACTTACTCCATTATATTTAATTATATCAAAATCTCCACACTCATTAATCCTAATCATAAACCACATATTCCCTGAAACGTTTTGAGTGCGATGAGAAACTGATTGCCAAGCGATCACATGGTGACGCTTAGGAGAAGTACCATAAGTAAAAACAATGACATCATCGGCCTGACCATTAGTGCCTCCAGATGCTCTAAAGTCCAAATTATCCCAAAATCCATAAATAGCATTATTAGGTCCTCCAGCAGTTGGTAATGTTGTATTTACAGTGTCATTGACCGAATTTGCTGTATTAAAAGTTATAAAACCATTTGTACTAATTTTATATGAACTAACAGTTTGTCCATAAAATTTCCAAGTAAATGGGAGATTTAATGTAGTTGAAAAAGCATTATGATTAGGTGACCCAATGGAAGATGGAGGAGCTGCATCGTTAAAAGCATCATCAAATGCTTTATCTACACCAGTGCTTATCTGGTATGTGTAGTTTTGTGCACTTAAGCTAATCAGGTTAAAAAATGTAACTGCAAAAAGTAAGAGTTTTTTCATGTTGAAATTTTGTTTTGATTAAATTAGAAATTGAAGATATACATTATCTATAAATTCACTAAATTTTAACAAAATAAAATGATTAAAGTAACATTTCATTTATGATTGTCGTAAATCCAAAAGAAAACTATTATAATTGTAAAAAAGAAAAAATGAGAATCTATACCATAATACTGTTCACATTACTGCTGATTTCTAATGAATCAGACGCTCAACTTCGAGTGACTCCAAGCAATACATTTACTCAAAACTATGTGGTAGCAAGAGATTCCGATGTTTTGGATGCTACTTTAAACCTAACACACAATGGCAATAGTTCTGCGAGTTATAGATGGAGAGCAATTTCTACCACTAATTCCCTTCCTTCACAATGGGATATTTTTGAAATTTGCGACCCTTATCTTTGCAGAACTCAGGATCTTCTAACTGCAAGACACACGTTTGTTTTAGGAGCGAATCAATCTGGGATTTTTAAAGTTGATTTTAGAGCATTTTGCACCTCAGGTCAAAACTCAGAAATTAGCTTTAGAATTTGGGATTCAGCTGATAGTGCAAACAATAACCAGATCATCACTTTCAAATTTACAGTAGACGCTGCAAGTTGCTTTAATAGTATAAGTAATTTAACATCAGAAGATTTGAAACTTTATCCTAATCCGGTTAAAGATATTTTGACTATAAAAGGCCTTGAAAATTCACAAAGTACATCTGTTCAAATTTTTAACGTGATAGGTTCTAAGGTTTATGAAAAAAACACAAAACAATCTGATGCTCTAGAACTCAATTTAGAGAATCTTACACGAGGTGTTTATTTAGTTAAAATTTTTAGTGAAGGTAAGCATATAGCCACTAAGAAGTTTACAAAAGCTGACTAACAGCTACACAATTTTGTAGTTTCTAAATTCTCCAATTACTACTCCTGTATATCTCTCTATCAGGCGTTTTACTTTATATTTCAATTTAGTTTTTCGCTTTGTCATATCAAATTCAAATGACCAGTTGATTTTACTAATCCTATCATTCATTACAGCAGGGTGAGTTCCATTAAATAAGCTTAACCACTCTATTTGATTATAGTCCCAGTCAGTGGCCTTTACCACCACTTTATCTAAAGCATTATCATCATGCCAAAGCTTTTGAAATTCATTTTGCTTTTTGAGCATAATGGAAGGAGGCCTTACCCAGCCATAGTGATAAATAGTAGCATTTATAGGTTTAGCACTCAACTTTTGATTCTCTTTTTTTCTAAATCCTAAAGCATCGCCATAAGAGTATATATCTTTGTTGTTTTTCAAAACTCTAATTTCTCTTCTTACCCAATCATAAGAATCTGCGACATACTGATATGAACCATAAAAAGATAAAAAGTTAAACAAAAGGCCATCAACTGATTCATACTCCTAATGCATTCATAATCTTTTTCATGTATTACTTCATCTCCTTGAAGGTAAAAGCACCAATCAGCATCCTCCCCAATAGCTCGAAACGCTTTATCCGTCTCTAAAGCTAATACTCGACCACCTTCTCTCTGTGAGTCATCCCAAACCGTATTGATAACTCTAATTTTCGGGGATTTTATAGACTCTATCAATACTAGTGTATCATCTTCAGAATTACCAACTGCCACTACAAACTCATCTACTATAGGCAATATTGATTGTATGGCCTGCACTACAGGATAGTCAAACTTAATGGCATTTCTGATAAATGTAAATCCTACTACTTTCATTTCTTGAAATCAACCTAAACTAGTCATCTAAACTAGATAACAAGCCTAATTTATACTCTGCATAAACTTCTCTAACCATTCCATCAGAAAGGCCAATTTTTGGTACAAATATTTTTGAAGCCTCTGCCCATTTCATAATTTGTACAAAAATTTCACCAGCAGGCACAATCACATCAGCCCTATCGGGGTTCAAATCAAATAATCGCATTCGATCTTGTAAAGTGTGGCTTTTCAATGTACTGATTATACTCTCAAGCGTTTCTAGTGGTAATGATTTCCCGATTTTTAGTTGCGCTAGTTTTGATATTCGGTTTATATTTCCACCAGATCCTACTATCGAAAAGTTTTCAAGTTTTGTTGTGCTTTTTTTAAGCCACTCCTTAAGATCTTTCCAATCATCTTTTGTAACCAGGTTATTTAAAATTCGGATAGTGCCAATATCAAAAGATTTAACACTTACCACTTCGCCCTTACTAAAAATTGTAATTTCTGTGCTACCACCACCAACATCAATAAAAATGGTATTATCTTTTAGTTTTGTTGCTATACTTTGCTGACTAGCAAAAATCATTCGAGCTTCGGAAGCACCAGAGATGACACTTACTTTAATACCTGTTTCTTTTAAAATTCTCGCTACTACAGCTTCTCCATTTTTTGCTTCACGCATAGCAGAGGTAGCACCACCCTTATAGTGCAGCACTCCATTAGCTCTCATGAGCAACTTAAATCCCATGATAGCATCTACTAATCTTGTGATATTTTCCTCTGTTATCTTATGGTGTTTAAAAGAATCTTCACCTAGCCTAATGGGTACCCGTATCAATGAATTTTTCTTAAATAAAACTTCCTTGTCCGTCTCCATGACATGCTCTATAAGAAGCCTTATAGAATTTGAACCAATATCAATAGCTGCAAATTTTTTGATATCCAATGTTGGGATTTTTTTTGAAAAGTAAAGCTAAACTTGATATAGTGAGAAATTAATTATCAACTTTGTGGAAAAGGACTTACTCATTAGCTAGCTGTAATTTAACCTTCCACTGCGAAACCTCCTGCATTCGTTGCATTTCATAGGTTTGCTGCTGATTTACAGATTCATCATCGGCTTGTTCGGGTGGTGCTTGTTGATTATTCATCATATTATCGTTAGGGAGCACTCCTCCCATTTGCCCCATTGCATTTTGATTCATGTTAGGGTTACTAATAGCTGACCGGTTAGATAAATTGGTAGTATTTGGCATTTTTAAATTACCAATAGTCTTTATATTACTTTTCACTTCTAACGATAGATTCCAAAATTTAGTAGTAGGAAAATGCTGGATATATGAAAGCGGAATAGCGATTTCATAAATCAAAACTCCTATGCCAGCAAATGAATAAGCTACACTTATGCCACTCATACTTTTAGTGCTATAAGTGCTATCTCTCAAACCCAATGCTCCAGAAACAAAAAACTGGCCTAAATCTTGGCTAGCTCTAAGTAGCATCTGTGATTGTGTAAAGTCTTCTACTACCTCACCCTTTTCATATTGAATAGTAGAGGGAAACTGAAATTTGAAATTACTTTTTTTCTTTCCAGCAGTATCGATTTTTATTTCTATACCATATCGTGTTAGCCTTTTTATAGTAAAAGGGTCATCAGTCCTAAAAGCAAAATACAACTTCTGTTTATCATTCGCTATATTATATAACATTCTACTACTATATTCGCTAAATCTATAAGTCTCATCCCAATCAGTATCTAGTCCATCTACCACTATCGGGGCTGCGCGCCATGAGGCAGTGGTTATACTTTGGGCATTTACACCTAGAGTCAAAAAAATAAAAATCAAACATAAAAATCGCATAGCTATATAATTAAATTACTACCAACTACCTCCAGCACCTCCGCCACTAAAATCACCACCTCCAAATCCTCCAAATCCTCCACCACCAATAGATCCACTACCCCAGCCACCTCCCCCAAACCAAGGAGGACTAGAATCTACATAACCTCTCTGAGATATACTAGTATTTTTTGAACGACTAGAAACATAGAAAATAAAAATAATGAATAACACAATAATAATAAGAGGTAATAAGGATAAATCCTCATCACTCTTCTCAGACATTTGAAACTTACCATCTAAAACCTGAATCATAATGCTTGTAGCATCATCAATAGCCTTAAAAGTATTGCCACTCTTCATGTTTGGTACTACATAAGTGTCAAAAATTTGTTGACACACATTGGTATTTAATCCATCTTCTACACCGTAGCCTGTAGCAATAAAACCCTTCCTGTCATTTTTAGAAATCAACAAAACTACACCGTTATGATTTTCTTTAGTACCTACTCCCCATTTATAACCCAACTGCGCTGCGTATTCTTGCACGGGTGAACCTTCTAAAGTTTCTATAGTCACTACAGCTAGCTGAGTAGATGTGCTGTCAAAATAAGCGACAAGCTTTTGCTCTAAAAAATTGTTTTCTTCATTAGAAAGCATCTTTGCAAAATCATTGACTAGTCTGGGTGGTGAAGGTCGGGCAGGAATATTCTGAGCGTTTGCATCAAAAACTAACGAACAGCTTATAATAGCTAAAACTAAAATGAATTTATGCTTCACTGATTTCATTTGTAAGTTCGTTTTGTCCATCATGTACACCTGGAAAATACCGCTGTAGCTTTTCACCTAACTCTCTAACTGCTATGACAAGTCCTTGCTCGTACTCTCCTGTTTTAAATGAACTTTTCAATGAATTTAAGATTTCTTCCCAATAGCCTTCACCCATTTTATCATTTATTGCCCGATCTCCTAATATAGCTATATTCTTATCTTCATGAGCAATATAAAGCAATACTCCATTGCGCTCTTTTGTTAGATGCATTTTCTGTTCAAAAAAAACCTCTTTAGCTCTATCTAAAAGAGGTAGGCTTCCATTGCTCGCCTCTATGTGAATCCGAATTTCACCTGAGGTATGTAACTCTGCGAGCCGTATAGATTCTACTACTGCCTTTTTTTGAGCATCGTTCAAAAATGGTTTTGAGAACAGCTCCATTTTAATTTTACAATTTGATTTTTGGAGCTTTCTCAGAACCAGCTTCAGCTTTGAAATATCCTACTGCTTGAAATCCAAACATTTTTGCAGTTATCAAACCTGGAAATGTTTGAATAGAGGTGTTATACACATTTGCTAAATCATTAAACTTCTTAATTTGAAAAGTAATACGATTTTCAGTGTCTGTTAATTGATTACGTAAATCTGAATATCCTTGCACAGCTTGCAGATTAGGATATTGCTCAAAGGTAACAAGCAATCGAGATAAAGACGATTGTGCACCTTGAAACTTATCAATATCTGCTTGTGACAAATTGGTCGGATCTACTTTTACACTAGTAGCTGATGCTCTTGCTTGGATAACCTTCTCTAAAGTTTCTTGCTCATATTTTCCAGCACCTTTTACAGTTTCTACTAGATTATCTATCAAATTGGCTCTACGTTGGTACTCGTTTTCTACATTAGACCATTGAGCTGTCACGGCTTCTTTTCCCGATACCATGCTATTATAGTCGCAACTATTGAGAGTAAGGGCCAAAAGGGATACAAAAATTAATTTTACTAGTTTGTTCATATTGTTTATTTTGATTTAAAAATACAAAAAAAATCAGTTTAGGAAATTATGTTGGATTCTTTCACATTTCTTAATTAATCATCGGCACTTCCATCACAAGTACTCTACAGTCTGTTATGGCTGATAGCTCAATTTTACCAAGATCTATTATCTCTAATCCATCTCGCTGCTCAAGTATATAATCAGACACTGATAGACTACCCTCTATTACAAAAACATAAACTCCATTTTCTTTCGACTTTAAATCATACGAAAGCGAATTTCCTGTATTAATATCTGCTAGATGAAACCAAGCGTTTTGATGTATCCAAACGCCTTCATCGTCTTGGTTTGGTGATACTATTTGATAAAACGTATTGTTCATTTTTGTTTTATCTAGAGATATTTGTTGATAACGGGGTTCTACATTTTTTTTGTTTGGCAGCACCCAAATTTGCAATAATTTAAGAGGGTCTTTCTGACTAGCATTATGTTCAGAGTGTTTGATGCCAGTACCAGCACTCATCACCTGCACTTCCCCAGCTTTTACTATTGCTTCATTTCCCATACTATCTCGGTGTTTCACTCCACCTTCCAGCGGGATAGTGATTATTTCCATATTATCGTGAGGATGAGTATTGAAGCCCATCGCAGGCGCTACAATATCGTCATTCAGCACTCTCAATGCCCCAAATTGGACTCGCTCAGGATTATAATAAGAACCAAAGCTAAATGTATGTTTTGCCTTTAGCCAACCAAAGTCTGCTTCTCCCCTAGTATTAGATTTATGCAGTCTTAAATTTGACATAACTCAGTGTTTTTATATTTTTAAAAAATCGAAACTAAAAAAATAAAAGTGTATGTCAGAACTGATAACAGATTTTAATGATTACCGACTAAAAATGAATGAAGTGATTTTGTCGAAAGATAATTTAGTGCTTAAAAGATTTTGGAGTTTAGATAATCAAGCCTATGCAGATGGTGCTTTGAATGCTAAAACCAAAGAACTCCTAGGACTTATTGCCTCTATGGTTTTGAGATGTGATGATTGCATCAAGTATCATTTAGGTAAGTCGCACGAACTTCAAGTTTCTACAGAAGAGATCTATGAAGTATTTGCTATCGCTAACCTAGTGGGAGGGTCAATAGTCATTCCTCATACGCGAAGGGCAGCTGAGTATTGGGAAGCTTTGATTGCTACTTCAAAATAAAAGTTTAGTTTTAGTTTAGAATAAGTTAAATGAAGTTAGCTAAAATAAGCGGTGTTGGAGGTTTCGTTCCATCCACTGTATTGACAAACGAAAAGTTATCTACCATGATGGATACTAATGACGAATGGATTACATCTCGCACCGGTATTAAAGAAAGAAGAATTTTAGATATAAAAGGAGAAGGTACTTCATACATGGGGATTAAAGCTCTACAAAATCTGATTGAGAAAACAGGTTTAAATCCCACAGATATTGACTTGCTGATTTGCGCTACTGTCACACCCGACATGCAATTTCCAGCTACAGCCAACCTAATTTGTGATGCCGTAGGAGCTGTGAACGCATATAGCTATGATTTAAATGCAGCCTGTAGTGGATTCCTTTTTGCACTGCATACTGGATCTAAAATGATAGAAAGTGGCTCATATAAAAAAGTAGTTATTGTAGGAGCTGATAAAATGTCTTCTATAATGGATTATACAGATCGAAATACCTCTGTGTTGTTTGGCGATGGAGCTGGGGCTGTTTTACTTGAGCCTTCAAACAATGAATTTGGTATAGTAGACGCTATTCTTAAAACTGATGGCAGTGGATGGAAACATCTACATCAAAAAGCAGGAGGCAGTAGAATGCCAGCATCCCATGAGTCGGTAGATAAACGTTTGCATTTCGTTTACCAAGAAGGCAAAAAAGTTTTTTCCCATGCGATAGTCAACATGGCAGAAGTAGCTGCTCAAATCATGGAAAGAAATAAGCTAGATGCAGATTCTGTAGATTGGTTAGTGCCGCACCAAGCCAATAAGCGCATCATAGACGCTACTCGTGAGCGAACAGGAGTAGCTCCCGAAAAAGTAATGATTAATATAGACCGCTATGGTAATACTACAAATGGTACTATTCCGCTATGCTTATGGGAATGGGAAACAAAACTAAAAAAAGGCGATGACCTCATTCTAGCAGCGTTTGGTGGTGGGTTTACGTGGGGCAGTATGTATATACGATGGGCGTATTGAAAGAAATAAATTACTCCACTATTTTTTATAATTCTCATTTCAAAACTCAAATCTGAATTTCTTATTTTAGTCCTTAAGTTTGATATAAAAAATTGACCACTGTATATATTAACTATAAACAAATTGTCACAGTAAAGTAAAAAGGTTTCAAAATTTAGTGAATCTGCATTTATATTTTAAAACTTTCAATATCGTTTATTATTTTTATAGTATTTATTTACCTTTAAATATTTGAGATGAAGACTTTATTACTTCCACTTTTTACTCTTACATTTTATTTTCTCTTTAGCCAAGAATCGAATAATGACTTTTTTTATTTAAAACAGGATCTACATAAAAAATCATCTATAAACTCTAACAAAACAGAAGCTTTAAATTCAAGATTAATTGGATATTGTGGCAAAATGTTTAGCTCAGGGAGTTGGAGAAATTTCGATTCTGCAGTGTTTGTTTATTCTGGGACAAGAGGTGGGGATTTTAATTCACAAAAATACCCTAAAGCTGACACTCAAGTGTCCTATTATTGGAATGTAAACGAATGGGGAGAATCCTATAAATGGAATGTAACTTATGATCCTGAAAACAGAAAAACAGAGCAAGAATTATTAGAGCAAAGCATTAATAATTGGGTGAAACTAGAAAAAACAACTTTTAACTATAATTTTAATGGAGATATATCTGAGGACATAAATTATCTTTTCAAAAACAATATTTATAAAAAGAATTATAAAAATATATATAATTATGATGCTAAAAATAGACTAAGCACAATCGATTGTAACAAATGGGATTCAATCACATGGGTAGATTTCTCAAGAGTTCTTTATGATTACGACAGCAGTGACAATGTTAATAAAGAAACAACTCAACTGCTTAATAATGGCAATTGGGTCAACACAAAAATAAAATTGAATAAATATAACACAGCAAATAACCTTATATATACTCAACAAGATAGTATTATAAATGGAATAATGACTCCTTTTTTTTAAAAGAAATTATGAGTTTGATAACGCTCAACTGCTTTTGAAAATTTCAGATTCTGTCTACAGGTTTGGCACGTGGATTAGTAATATTAATATTGATTACCTTTATGATAGCCTTGGAAATATAAGCACTGAGTTTGAGAATAGATTTAACACATTTACAAAAACAACTTACACATACAATGAATTTCAACAACAAACAAGTATGCTTAAACAAAAAATAATGAATGGTAATCTTATAAATGATAAATTTTATAATTATTACTATGAGCAGTATAACGATGGAGTAGGAATTAAAATGGATGATATAATGGAATCGAGTATCTACCCAAACCCATTTAGAGAAAATGTGACAATTGATTTTTATCTTGAAAATTCAGAAAAAATAAACCTTAAAATAAATGACATAAATGGCAGATGCATATACCACTTATCTGAGTTTTTCCCTGCTGGTAAACAAAGTGTTTTTTGGTCCCCTGAAAGTTTAAATACAGGACTTTACATATATACAATTAAAAGCGAAAAAAGTAGCGCTGTAGGTAGATTAATCAATTTTTAAACTTCTACAATAAAAAAAGCCCAACATTGCTGTTGAGCTCTAATTTTGTCGGGGTACCAAGATTCGAACTTGGGACCCCCTGGTCCCAAACCAGGTGCGCTAACCGGACTGCGCTACACCCCGATAATGCTTTATTTATAGACGTCTGCATTTCGTCTTTTGAATGCCACAAGCATTCAAAACGGTTGCAAAGTTAACAATTGATTTTGTTTTTCAAAACAACCGCTATTCAATGCTAGCGGTGAGACCGGGATTCGAACCCGGGGAGCCAGTTACCCAGCTCGACAGTTTAGCAAACTGTTGGTTTTAGCCACTCACCCATCTCACCAAAACGTTTCCAAATCTAGCCTTGGATGTATCTAATGTTACATTTCTGCTAAAAATGGGACACAAATATATTTTTTTATGTGAAATTCAACACAAAAAAGTTTTTGTTTCATTATATTTATAATCTTAACTTTAGTATAATGAAAAAAACAACTCTATATGTGCCCTTTTTTATAGTCCTTTTGCTTCTCATAAGTGGATGCGAAAAAGATAAAGGCTCATTAGAAATCAAACTTAATCCTACTTTCGGAAATGAAGTTTTTGATGTCAACAAATGGTTTGTAAATGATGCTGGAGACTCTCTACGGTTCACAGTTTTTAAACTGTATCTAGCGGATATATCCTTGAAAGACGATAAAGGCAAATCTATTATAGCAAAAGATATAGCCTATTTCAACATTAACCAAACTGACCCCAAAGTTCTCTCTGTTCTTGGAGAAAAAGTAAAAACTGGTTCTTATTCTAAGGTGGGCTTTAGTTTCGGATTAAATGACGAACAAAACAATACCGATCCTTCATCTGTAGACTGTCCAAATCCACTTTGCGCTGACAATGATATGTGGTGGGGCTCTACTCTAAAATACACTCATATAAAACTAGAAGGGAATTACAAAAAATCTGGCAGTGGCACAAACGGAATTCTATTGTATCATGTTGGCTTATCTAGCAATAGAAGAGATTTTGAATTCTCCAAAAGCATAAATATCAACGAAGATTCAAAAAGCGAATTGATCATAAACTTGGATATCAAAACACTTTTAGGCGGAAGTAATCCTTTTAATCTTTTAACTGAAAACGTAACACAAACAACAGACGAGCCTGCTGTAGCCTCAAAGTTTGCCAATAAATTTGGATCAGCTTTATCTATTCCATAATAATGATACAGAATGAAAAAATCTAGTTTAATAATTTCGTTTTTCGCTTTGCTGCTAGCATTTCAAGCTTGCAAAAAAGACCCACCTATAACGGAGCCACCAAATCCTGTTGACCCGGACTCTCTATATGTTGGAAAGCCTTATGCATTTCCCGCAGCCCTTATTCC
>JBIKJU010000135.1:0-5851 GCA_044360745.1 Chitinophagales bacterium | reverse complement strand
AAAAATGTAGTTGGCATTCAAGAAAGTGAACTTAGCTTCATTTATTCTTTGTTTGAGATTTTCTAAGCCTCCATCAAAGTCATGATTACCTATTGTAACGGCATCATACTTCATTTTATTCATCATTTCTATCTCTACATATCCCAAAAACTTATTGAAGTATGGTGTGCCCTGAAATATGTCACCACTATCTAATAAAATTACATTTTGTTCTTCTGTTCTTATTTTATTTATAGTCGAAAGCCTTCGTTCCATTCCACCCAAGCCTTGATTTTTACTTCCATCCATTGGGAAAGGGTCTACTCTACTATGTTGGTCATTGGTGTGAAGTATAGTAAGTTTTGAAAGTTCACCTGCGGCGATTGCTTCGAAAGGGAAACCTCCTGTACTTATCATCAAAGCTCCAAGCGCAGTCTTTTCAATAAATTCTTTTCTTTTCATTGCTGTCAGTTTTCGTTTTTGATTCTACCATCAAGTTCTACTTCTATGACTTTTTTAAGTTTGAAAAAAGAAATAAACATATCTCTGAGTAGTACTCCAGTATTAAATCTTTGGAGCTTTTTTAGCATATCTAATTTGTCTCCACCATCTGCTAGATAATCACTGATAGCTAATTTGTATACTTGATTGGATTGAAGGGGTTCCCCATTGATACTTATATTGATGGCTTTTCCGTCTCTTATCCGGTATGAAGCTCCTGCTATTGGCCATCCACCTATTGCTGCCTTATAATTAAAAAATGAGTTGATATCTTCAGCATTCATATCAAGTATCACTACAGCATTGTCAAACGGCATAAGTTCATAAACTTTTCCAATTGTAACATCACCTGCAGGAAGTTGGGGTAGTCGAATACCTCCAAGGTTTATAACTGCAAAATCAGCTTTGACATTATCAATTTTTTTTGTCTCTGATAATAGAGCATCAGCTAAAAAGTTACCTAAGGTAGATTCTCCAGTCGATTTTGTAAGTGTATTTTTATTGTAGGCTATTTTACTATTCATTTCTATCGCTAAAGAATCTCTAAAAAGCTTTAGAAAGTTTGAGGTTGATGAATCTATGGACAATGAAGAATCCGAAATTTTAGTGCTTTTAGTTTCATACTTTACCATTTGCAATTGTTTGCAAGATGATATGGTGATCAGCATCATCAATAAGTAAAATAGTTTTTTGCTCATAATTAGTTTGTGGCGTGAAATTAAAAATCTTTCTAATAACATACTATTATAAAATAGATAATTATGAAGAGCTAAACAAATCAATATATTTGAACACAAATCAACAGAATAATGAGTAAAATAAAATTTGGAACTGACGGATGGCGTGCCATTATTGGGCATGATTTTATAACTGCTAATGTGGCTCGTGTAGCAAAAGCTACTGCTGATTGGGTAAAAGCGCAATCAGACTCTTCATCTATAGTAGTGGGTTATGATTGTAGATTTGGTGGCACCTTGTTTTCTACTACTGCCATCAATGTGTTTGTGAACGAGGGTATAAAAGTATATTTTGACCCTAACTTTGTCTCTACACCCATGATATCATTGGCTGCTAAAAAACTCGGTTGTGAGTTAGGTGTTATTTTCACTGCATCTCATAACCCTCCTTCATACAATGGATATAAACTAAAAGCTAAGCATGGCGGACCACTTATCGTTAAATACATAGAAGAGATAGAAGCTTTAATTCCTGAAGTCCATTCTGTAAAAGAAGTAAATCTAGAGGATTTAGCTAAAGAGGGAAAAATTGAGATTGTAGATTTGGAGCAAATGTATTTTGAACATGTGTCAGAACATATAGATTTAGAAGCGATTAATACCAGTGGCATAGCCGTGGCGTATGATGCTATGTATGGAGCAGGGCAAAGTATTTTTCCTAGATTATTACCCCATGCAGATTTGCTTCATTGCGAGTATAATCCCTCTTTTTATGGACAAGCTCCTGAACCAATTTCAAAAAATTTACAAGAGTTTGAAAATTACCTCAAACAAACGCTTCATTCAGATTTTGGCTTAGCAACAGATGGTGATGCAGATCGTATTGGTCTTTATGATGGTAAAGGTAATTTTATAGACGCACATCATATCATATTGTTGTTAATCCATGTGCTGCATAAGTATAATGAAATGACTGGCAAAGTAGTAGTTGCATTCTCCGTGTCAGATAAAGTCAAAAAGCTTTGTGCTTATTATGGTTTGGAAGTAGAAGTGACTAAAATAGGCTTTAAGTATATTTGTGAAAAAATGATTAACGAGGATGTGCTTGTGGGTGGTGAAGAAAGCGGAGGCATAGCAGTAAAAGGACACATTCCAGAAAGAGACGGTATTTGGGATGGTTTAGTGCTTTTAGAACACATGGCATTATCTGGTATGAAGCTAAAAGACTTGATTAAGGAAGTTTATGACATAGTGGGTGCTTTCTCGTATAATAGAAACGACCTACACATTACTGAAGAGCTTAAACTTTCGATTTTAGAAAAATGTAAACAGAATGTATTTACTTCTTTTGGTAATTTGCAGGTAGAATGTGTAGAAGATATAGACGGATATAAATATCATTTTGCTAATGAAGAATGTGTCATGATTCGTGCTTCTGGAACAGAACCTGTGCTGAGAGTATATGCAGAAGCTTCTACACCAGAGAGAGTAGAACAAATACTAACACAAGTTAAAGAGACTTTGTTAAGTTAGAGATATCAAAACACAGCCTTTGCAATAGCCAAAGTAGCTTCGTTTTTACTCATTGTGTAGTAATGTAGTGATGGCACTTCAGCTTTCATTAGCTCTTTTGATTGAGCAATACACCATTCTATGCCTACTTGTTTTACTTGGTCATTATCTTTGCATTTCTCTACAGCATTCACTAGGTCATCAGGAAGATTGATAAAAAACTTACTTGGCAATATGGAAAGTTGTTTGGCTGTCTGTAAAGGTTTTAGCCCAGGAATAATTGGGATGTTAATCCCCATTTCCTTTGCTTTTTTTATAAAATCAAAAAAATACTGATTATCAAAGAAAAACTGTGTTACTACATAATCAGCTCCAGCATCTACTTTCTTTTTTAAATTTTTGAGGTCTGAAGTCAGGTTGGGAGCTTCAAAATGTTTTTCAGGATAGCCTGCCACACCTATACAAAAATCAGTCTTCCATTCATTAATCGTTTCTTCATGTAAAAACTTTCCAGTATTCATTAAAGCCACTTGCTTTACTAGGTCAGAGGCAAATTGATGACCATTTTTTATCATAGCAGATGGGCTCTTTGCAGGATCACCTTTTAGTAATAAGACATTGTCTATCCCAAGGTAACTTAATGTAAAAAGGGCATCTTCAGTTTCTTCTTTTGTGAAACCTGTACAAACTAAATGGGGTACAGCATCTACATTAAAACGGCCCTTTATAGCTGCACAAATACCCACAGTACCTGGTCTTTTGCGCAAAGGAACCTCCTCTATCAATCCATCAGCTCTTTTTTTGTACAGCACATCCTCCGGGTGGTAGGTGACATCTATAAACTTAGGATCAAATTCCATAAAAGGCTCAATCACATTAACTAAGTCATCTAAATTTCTACCTTTTTGAGGAGGGAGTACCTCAATAGAAAATAATGTTTTGCCTTTGGCGTTTTTAATGTGATCGGTTACTTTCATGATTTATAGCTTTCTAATACTTTTAGCGTGTAAATAAACTCTATTAAAACTAAAACTCCAAATTCATTTTAAATGGTTTGAGTTGAAATGTTTGCTGGATAAGTCTTTATCAATAACACATTTCAAAATTGAAACTGTTTACTTTTTAATATACGTCTGCAATGTTTTTACATATTCTTCAAAAGCCTCGATGCCTTTCTTAGTTATACTTATAAGAGTTAATGGATAGTTGTTCTTGTAGGTTTTGACTATCTTTATGTATTCTGCTTCATGTAGTTTTGTTACCTGCACACTTAAGTTACCTGCGCTAGCTCCAGTTTTATCTTTTATATAAGAAAACTCTGCCTCTTTCACACTTATTAGTAATGACATAATCGCTAATCGCAATTCAGAGTGTAACAATGGATTTAGTGGTTTAAACATGGTTTTGTGCTTTATATTCTTTTCTAAGCATAAGACCTGGTATAATGTATCCTAAAACTACACTACCGGCAAAGACTAGAAGTTGAGCACTGCTTTCTCCTACATAGAAGTAAAGGAATGAGCTTATCCAGAATACTACTGCTCCTAGAATTAGTGGTTTGAACTTTAATACTACTCCAGCTATAAAAACAGCAAAACCCATGCTTACTAATATAAATGAAGTAGGGGAGTGCTTATATGCTAAACTTATAAGAATGACACAAAGTAAACTTATCAAAAATCCTATCCATATATAACCGTAGAATTCATCTATAAGTGTCTTGACTTTTTGCTCTTTACTTTGTTTATATCCATATATTATTGAAACTGGTGTGCCGATAGCTGGCATAATTAACCACACATAATTACTCTCATGGTTCATCTTGAAAAATTGAATCATGATGTACTGTGCTAGGCAGCTAATTACGATTAGTATTCCCCAAAAAATCACATGAAATCCATCTTCGGATAAGCGGTTTCTAGTGCTAGCAATCATTTCAGAAATAATGGCCAGTTGTTTTTCATTGTCTAATGTATGATTTTCCATAACTTTTGTTTTAGTTTTTAAATATGATGCAAAAATAAACTAGTTTAAATTATAAACCAAATTTATTTTCAAAATAATTTAAATTTTTCTGAGTTTAAATTTTCTCAAGATTAAAAAGTTAAAAGAAAAACCTGATTGAGGAATCTGATTAAATTCTTGATTAAGTGTTTGAGTCAGTTTAAATGTTGTCTCCTTATTTGTTATTGATAGATGACCAACCCTAATCCCAATCTGCGGCTACTAATTCTGCTAATGATTTACCATCTTTATCTTTAAGATATAAGAAATGACCTTTGATTTCATATTTTCCTGTTTTGTCTAATACCTCCATAAACTGTTTTTCTATTTCATCGCCAACTCCCTCACAAGCCATGCGTGTAGCCAGAATTGGTCCGAACGATAAATCGTTGTTGACTTGTTCAAAATTTCCACCTATTCTATTACAACCGCCATATCCACTCATTTTTTCTTTTATTACAATGTAGGCTTTTTGTTCGGATTTCATAATAATTTCTTTGCTATCATTCCAGTTGTAAATTTCCTTTAGCATCCATTCTCTGTTGAGGTTTGATGATTTTTCCTTTTCAATCATAGAACCTGTTTTTTCAGGTTGATTATGTTTTGTTTTACAACTATGAAAAATTAAAAGCACTCCTAGAATGTAGAATATTGGTAAAGAATTTTTCAAAATTTTGATTTTAACTACAAATCTAGCATATTTGCACCGTTCTTTAAATTTTGATTATCCAGAAAGACGGAGGGACAGGCCCTGTGAAGTCTTGACAACCGCTCATCATTGATGAGAAAGGTGCCAATTCCTGTAAGATAAGCGTTGAACTCAATGTTGCTTTCTGGTATTCGTAGATATTAAAACAAAGCAATAAAGATGAGTAATAAGTCAGAAATTAAGTTAGCATTAGAGCAATTAGCAGAAAATAAAATTTTAGTGCTGGATGGCGCTATGGGTACTATGATACAACGACATAGACTCGAAGAAGCAGATTTTAGAGGAGACCGTTATTTAAATCACAAACATGATTTAAAGGGGAATAATGACCTTCTATCTATCACTCGGCCAGATGTTATTTATTCAATCCACATGGAGTATTTAGAAGCTGGTGCTGATATTATAGAAACCAATACGTTCAGTGGTACTTGGATAGCTCAAGCTGATTATCATTTAGAATCAGAAGCAT
>JBIKJU010000133.1:0-5859 GCA_044360745.1 Chitinophagales bacterium | reverse complement strand
TCGTCTTTTCTGCTACTTCTTTTAGTCCTACATTCATGATTTGTGCTATTTCATCAGCTATTAGTCTTATGTATGCTGATTCATTCCTTTTGCCTCTGTATGGCACTGGAGAAAGATATGGTGCGTCTGTTTCGAGTATCAAATGATCTAGTCCTATGACTGGCAGTAATTCTTTGAGTCCAGCGTTTTTATAGGTTACTACTCCTCCTATTCCTAAGAGAAATCCTAATTTTTTGATTTCGCAGGCCTCTTCTTTAGAGCCACTAAAGCAGTGAAAAACCCCTCTTATATTGCCTTTATAATCTTTGAGTATTTCTATACACTCATAGGTAGATTTTCGGCTGTGTATCACTATGGGCAAGTTTCGAGCTATGGCCCATTCTATCTGTATTCTAAAGGCTTCTTGTTGTTCTTTTTTATGTGTTACATCCCAGTGATAATCTAGACCTATTTCACCAACTGCCACCCAAAATAGATATGTATTTAACCATTTTTCTGCTATGTCTAACTCTCGTTTATAATCCTGATTTATACTGCACGGATGCACCCCCATCATGGGTCTAAAAAAATCAGTATCAGTGTTGTAGAGTTCAATCAGTCGCTCATGTGATTCGCTATCTATGGCAGGTAAGTACACTTTAGTGATTTGATTTCGTTTGGCTTTATCAATCACTTGAGCTATGTCTGATTCAAATTCACTAGCATAGAGATGAGCATGCGTATCTACAAAATTCATAAATGGTTTTATAAGGCATCAAAAGTATAACCTTTCTCAGAATAATACGCTAAAACTTTTGGGAGCACCACTTGTAGATGTTTATTTGCTTTTATACTATCGTGAAAAACAATGATAGAGCCATTTTTGCTGTATTTTATTACATTATTAAAAATTATCTCAGAAGATAAACTTTGTTCATAATCCATACTTAGTACGTCCCACATCACTACCTTGTACCTTTTTTTTAAGGCATTATATTGAGCAATACTAAGTCGACCATAGGGAGGTCGAAAAAGACGGATTTCAGAAAGTAAATTATCACATTCATTTACATCACTCAAGTAATTTTGAATATTTGTTTTCCATCCGTTGAGGTGGTTTTTACTGTGATTGCCAATACTATGTCCGTTCTCAGATATTGTATTGAATATTTCGGGATGCTGAACTATATTTTTGCCAATACAAAAAAAGGTAGCTTTTGCATTATATTGTTTTAAAAGAGATAATACAAAAGGAGTAATCTCTGGTGTAGGGCCATCATCAAAGGTTAAAAATATTTTTTTTTCATTTGTATCTACCGACCAAAGCGCGCTTTTCATCCACATTCTTATCCATTTTGGTGGATATACCATCATACTAGGAGAAAAAATGTTATTTAATATGCTCACAATGCAGCTGTTTTTTGCTTGATATAAAAATTTTGTCTGCAATCTACGATAAATCCTTATTTTCGACCCACTTTTAAACAAACGATATGGAAAGAAGAGTACGTGTACGATACGCTCCAAGCCCCACTGGACCTCAACACATGGGTGGAGTTAGGACAGCGCTTTACAACTATTTGTTAGCTAAAAAACATGGAGGCGATTTTATACTTCGAATTGAAGATACGGATCAAAATCGCTATGTACCAGGAGCAGAGGAGTATATAATAGAGTCCCTCAAATGGTGTGGTATAGAGCCAAACGAGGGTGTTGGGTTTGGAGATGGACCATATGCCCCTTACCGCCAAAGCGAACGTAAACCAATGTACAGAGAATATGCCGACAGGTTGTTAGCTAGTGGTGATGCATATATAGCATTTGATACGGCTGAAGAGCTTGACCAAATGCGAGAAAGTATGAAAGCTCAAGGTGTTCCAAATCCTCAATATAACTCCATATCGAGACAGTATATGAAAAACTCGATTTCGTTGCCTGCTGATGAAGTGGAAAAGCGCTTAGCTGCTGGGGAACCTTATGTCATTCGATTTAAAATGCCTAGAAATGAGGAAGTGAAATTTCATGATGTCATTAGAAATTGGGTTTCATTTAACACTTCACAGTTAGATGATAAAGTATTGATGAAAAATGATGGCATGCCAACCTACCATTTAGCCAATGTAGTCGATGACTATTTGATGAAAATATCGCATGTTATAAGAGGAGAGGAGTGGTTGAGTTCAGCACCACTTCATGTATTACTGTATAAAGCATTTGGCTGGGAAAACGAAATGCCTGCATTTGCTCACTTATCATTGATTTTAAAACCTGATGGCAATGGAAAATTGAGCAAACGTGATGGAGATAGATTAGGATTCCCATCTTTTCCTCTCAGCTGGAAAGATCCAGAAACAGCAGAATTATCTACTGGATATAGAGAGCGAGGATATTTGCCTGAAGCTTTTATTAATTTTATTTCACTATTAGGCTGGAACCCAGGCAATGACATAGAATTGATGAGTAAAGAGGAACTTATTCAATATTTTTCTTTAGAAAAGGTACATAAGTCGGGGGCTAGATTCGATTTTGAGAAAGCAAAATGGTTTAATCAGCAGTATATAAAAAAAATGGATGATGGCGATTTGGCCAATCAACTTTTGCCTTCTTTAGAGGCTAAAGGGTATAAAGTCGATTTAGAATATGCCAAAGAATATTGTAGGTTAATGAAAGATAGGGCTGTGTTTTTGAGTGATTTGCCAGACGTTGGTTATTACTTTTTTGAAGATATAATGACATTTGACACCGAAACTGTAAAGAAAAAATATACTGACCAAGTAAAAGATAAGTTAGCAGGATTAGTTGGTTTTATAGATAGTGCAGAAAAATTTGATGCTGCTCATGTAGAGGCAATAGTTAAGCAATTTATTACAGACAATGGATTTAAAATGGGAGACATTATGCCGTTATTGAGGATAGCATTAGCTGGTACCATGCAAGGGCCTCCTATTTTTGATATGATTCAACTCTTGGGAAAAGAAAGAGCTTTGGATAGACTTCAGAAGTCTTTTATTTTTTTTGACACGATTTAATAATTTTTTTCAAGAAAAAAAAGAGAAAATATTTTTTTACTTTTAAATAAACTTTTTTGTTTTGCATACGTACAGATAAATACCCTTAACCCCCCCCCCAAAAAAAAATAAAACATGCCACGCAAAAAAAAGGACGAACAAGAAGAACCCGAACTTAACGAAGACAATGAGTTAGAGGATGATGACTTTGACTTGGATGATGATGATGCTGACGATTTTGCTGCTGATGAAACTGAGGAAGAGCCATCTGAAGACGAGTTGCAGGAATTTGAAGAGTTTGAAGATTTGATTGAAACTAAGAAAAGTGGAAAGGTTGGTAAAAAATCAGGCGACTATGAGGATGATGACTTTGATGATTTCGGAAAAGATGACTTTGACGATTTTAATGATGAAGACTTTGATGATGATTTTTAAAAACTAGATAGTTAAAACCCCCACTTTTTGTGGGGGTTTTTTATTTTTGTCATTTAGTACACAAATTATATATGAATAGACCAATACGAATTTTGGTAGCAAAAGTAGGACTCGATGGGCATGACAGAGGAGCGAAAGTGATCGCTACATCGCTCAAAGATGCTGGTATGGAGGTAATCTATACAGGTCTACGACAAACTCCCGAAATGGTTGTAAATGCTGCACTTCAAGAAGATGTAGATGCTATAGGAGTGAGTATTTTGAGTGGTGCTCACAATACTGTTTTTCCGAAGATTTTAAATTTGATGAAGCAATATAAAATGGATGATGTCTTACTCACTGGGGGAGGTATAATACCCTCAGATGATATGGCAAAACTTGAAACTATGGGAAGCGGAAAGCTGTTTGCTCCAGGTACACCAACCACTGAAATAGTGGCTTACATCACAGAATGGGTATCAAAAAATAGAAATTTTTAACTCTTAAAATATATACAAAAATGACAATCAAAGGAAAACTAGTTCAACTTTTGCCATTACAAACTGGAGAAGGCAAAAATGGCGTTTGGAAAAAGCAAGAAGTAATTTTAGAAACTGAAGGTCAGTATCCTAAAAAGGTGTGTATCGCTTTTTGGGGCGATAAATTTAATGAACAACTTCTTCAAGTTGGGAATGATGTGAATGTGTCTTTTGACATAGAAAGTAGAGAGTATAATGGGCGATGGTATACAGACGTAAAAGCTTGGAAAGTAGATTTAGTATCTGCTGGAGGAGGTGCTGAGCAATCTGATGCTTCATACTCTCAACCTTCATCTGGTGAATATAGCCAACCTAGCGCGCAAGTGCAAGACGACTTGCCATTCTAATTTTTGACTTTTAATGCAAACATTTGCGAAGTTAGTTTAACTTCGCATTTCTATTTGAAAGAGAGGTGTCCGAGTGGTTTAAGGAGCACGCTTGGAAAGCGTGTGTACGGTAACACGTACCGAGGGTTCGAATCCCTTCCTCTCTACAATTTTTTTTTAGAAAACTCAAAAGATGAAATGTCTGGTTTTAGGTGCGGGCGGCTTTATCGGAGGTCATTTAGTAAAGTATTTGAAGGCCAAAGGCTATTTTGTGCGTGCAGTAGACTTAAAAAGAAATGAGTATAGTATAGATGTTGCTGACGAATTTGTGATTGGGGATCTCAGAGAGCAACAATTCTGTAAAAATATATGTGATCAAAAATTTGATTTGATTTTTCAGCTAGCGGCCGATATGGGTGGAGCTGGGTATATTTTTACAGGAGAAAATGACGCTGATGTGATGTATAACTCCTCACTAATTAATCTCAATATTTTAAATCAAGTAAAGCATCATGGGGTGGAGAAAATATTTTATTCTTCATCAGCATGTATCTATCCTGAGCACAATCAACTTGACCCTCAAAACCCAAACTGTGAGGAGTCTTCGGCCTATCCGGCTCATCCAGATAGCGAGTATGGATGGGAAAAATTGTTTAGCGAAAGACTTTATCTTTCTTTTCACAAAAACTATGGCGTAAATGTGCGAATAGCCAGATTTCATAATATTTTTGGGCCAGAGGGCACCTGGAGAGGAGGTAAGGAAAAAGCTCCTGCGGCTATATGTAGAAAAGTAGCGGAGGCCTCAAATGGTGGAACAATAGAAATATGGGGAGATGGAGTGCAGACTAGGTCTTTTTTGTATATAGATGAATGCATAGAGGGAGTGATGAAATTAATGAATGCGGATTTTCTAGGGCCTGTAAATATTGGCTCTGAGGAGATGATTACTATCAATGATCTAGCTCTTTTAGCATCTAAAATTTCAGGTAAAAATATTAGCATCAAAAATATAGATGGGCCTACTGGTGTGAGAGGCCGAAACTCAGACAATAAACTCATAGCAGAAAAATTAGGATGGAAACCATCCGAGCCTTTAGTGGCTGGACTGACAAAAACCTATCAGTGGATAGCCGACCAAGTCGAAAAAAATAAGAATAATTTTTTTGTAATTTAAGGATTTGTTCTATTATTGCACTCCCGAAACGGATCGGTAGTTCAGTTGGTTAGAATGCTGCCCTGTCACGGCAGAGGTCGCGGGTTCGAGTCCCGTCCGATCCGCTTATAAAGTCACGCAAAAAGCGTGACTTTTTTTATTCTATTCCTAATCTTTGGTTATTGGCATGAAGAAATAGTCGGATAATGTTTTGTGGAGATCATATCTCAACCATTTAAAATCAACTCTCACTCGTCCTCGTTTAGCGCAGCGTAACGAGGATGTTCTATATCTTTGCATTTGGAATGCGGTATTTTTATTTGTGACTATGAGGATTAAATTCATCAAAATCCAGTAGATGAAGAGGTTGTAGAAAATGAGGAAGATTATTTATATTCGAGCGCTAGAAACATTGCTGTATTGAAAGGTTTAATCGAATT
>JBIKJU010000132.1:0-5865 GCA_044360745.1 Chitinophagales bacterium | reverse complement strand
CTTTCGTTGACCATCGAGGTTTTTTTGGAGTGTATCTGCATCCAACAAGTTTCGCTCATCAGATTTGCCGCTGGGATCACCAACCATGCCGGTAGCTCCACCCACCAGTGCTATCGGCTTGTGACCAGCCTTCTGAAAATGAAGCAGAGTCATGACCTGAGCCATATTGCCCACACCTAAAGAGTCGGCTGTTGGATCAAAACCTATATAACCTTTCACCATGCCCTTACTTAACAATTCTTCTGTGCCTGGCATAATGTCATGCATAATTCCCCTCCATTTCAATTCTTCTATAAAACTCATTGCTTTTTTTCTTTCACCAATTTCATTATAAAATTAAATTCTTTTTCACTAACTTTTTGGACAGATAATCTTGAATACTTTAACAATTCCATGTTCTCCAATACAGGATGTTGTTTTACTTCGTCTAGCGGTATTTCTCTGCTAAACTTTTCCTCAAATGCCACATCTACTACTGACCAAGCTGTATCTTCAGTCGTAGGATCTTGATAGTGTTCTTTAACTATTTTCGCCAATCCGACTATGGCAGGAGATTTCACCGAATGATAAAATAAGCACAAATCACCTTTCTTCATGGCTCTAAGATTGTTGCGAGCAGCATAGTTTCTTACGCCATCCCAAAATGTTTTTTTATCGGCCTTGAGTTGGTCTACAGAATATGTTGTAGGTTCTGATTTTATTAACCAAAAATTCATATCATTTTTTTTACGCTACTAATCTATATATATTTCACAAAATCTTTAAATGCTAGCATGATTATGTAGGCAGACACTACATTTTAATTTTTAAAACTTAAATCTAAATTTGCATAAATGGAGGACAACTATAAGACTTTTGGAATAAAATCGTGGGCAGAAGAGGATAGGCCTCGAGAAAAGCTTCTCCTAAAAGGGAAGCATTCGCTTTCGGATGCGGAATTGATAGCCATACTCATAGCCTCCGGGAATGACAAAGAAAGTGCTGTGGATTTATCAAAACGTATCTTAGATAGTGTAGGTAATAATCTCAATGAACTCGGGAAACTTTCTGTAAATGACCTCAAAAAATTCAAAGGTATTGGCGAAGCAAAAGCAATCAGTATCATAGCAGCAATAGAATTAGGCCGAAGACGACAAGCGAGCGATATCATAAAACGAAATAAAATAATAGCAGCTAAAGATGTCTATGATTTTGCAATGCCCTATTTAGCCGATTTAAGCTATGAAGCTTTTTTTGTGATTTATTGTAATAGAGCTAATGACATTATTAGCCATCAAATCACCAGTATAGGGGGAATGTCGGGCACAGTAGTAGATATTCGTATCATTTTAAAAGAAGCAATTGAGAGCTTAGCATCAGTTATTTTCATAGCACATAATCATCCATCTGGCTCCTTAGTGCCTTCATCGCCAGATTTGCAAATGACAAAAAAACTAAAAGATGCAGCAAAATTAATGGATATTTATGTAGCTGACCATGTCATCATAGGCAATGGCGACTACTACAGTCTTGCTAATAACAACCAAATGGATGGATAAAAACATTCGCTTCTTTTAAACGTTTGATAGCAAAGTATTATTTCAAACTTACTAGATTTGCAACCATTATGAAAAATATAACAACAGACGAAGTCTTAGCTGCTTTGAAACATGTAGACGACCCCGATTTAAAAAAGGATTTAGTGACTCTAAACATGATAAAGGACATCAATACTGATGGCTTAAAAGTCTCTTTTACAGTCGTTTTAACCACACCAGCTTGTCCGCTCAAAGAAAAAATAAAAAAAGATTGTATCAATGCTATTCATGAATATATAGATAGCAATGCAGAAGTGGATGTGACTATGGATGCACAAATCACCAGCAATCGAAATGTCAACATAAATATATTACCAAGTGTAAAAAATATTATCTGTGTAGCTTCTGGCAAAGGTGGTGTAGGTAAATCAACCGTGTCTGTAAACTTAGCTATGGCACTCATTAAACAAGGAGCAAAGGTAGGATTGATAGATGCCGATATTCACGGCCCGTCTATCCCAACTATGCTTGGTGTAAGAGGGAAACGACCAGAAGTGCGATTAATCAAAGACAAACACTACATAGTACCACTAGAAGTAAATGGCCTAAAAGTGCTATCTATAGGGCTTTTGGTAGATGATAAACAAGCTATAGTTTGGCGAGGAGCTATGGTATCCTCCGCACTCAAACAATTTGTAACAGATTGTATATGGGGGAAACTCGACTATCTGATTATAGACACACCACCGGGCACAGGCGATGTGCATCTTACCATGATTCAAACGGTAAATGTAACTTCTGCTGTGATAGTGACTACACCTCAAGAAGTAGCAATAGCAGATGCACGCAAGGCATTATCGATGTTTAGATTAGATACTATAAATGTGCCTATACTTGGCATAGTAGAAAATATGGCGTATTTCACACCAAAAGAATTGCCAGATAACAAATACTTTATCTTTGGAAATGGAGGTGGAAAAGCATTGGCGGATGAATACGAAATGCCATTACTAGCTCAAATTCCACTAGTACAATCTGTAAGAGAAGGCGGAGATATCGGTACACCTATAATGATGACTGACCAAACTGAAAATCCTGCCTACAAAGCATTTGAGGAACTAGGCGCTAACGTAGCTCGACAAATTGCAATTCGAAATGCACAACAAAACCAACCAATTACCGCAGGTGAATAGTCTATGAGCAAAAAACTACTATACATTTTTCTTGGCTTTACTCTAGCATCTATTGGCTATTGGGGGTACACAAAACTCTCTGAAAAGTCAATTGTTTTAGAGGACATTGTTGAAAATAGTTATTTAACCTCAAAAAGAAAGAAAAAAGATAATCAAGTACAAAGTACCAATGAAATTCCAAGTTATGTTTTAGACGTGTTAGCTTATATTGAAAAAAATGACGAAGCACCTGATGGATATGTAGGGGGGAGAGAATTTAAAAATAGAGAAAAACAATTGCCATTAGAATATAACTATAGAGAATGGGATGTACACCCCAAGAAAAAAGGCAAAAATAGAGGAGCAGAACGACTAGTGACGAGCAACAAAGGAGCGGCTTACTACACTAAAGATCATTATAGAAAATTTTTAAAAATCAAGTAGATATGAGTACTTTTTACGTTGCAAGTACCGCAGATGAATTGTTAACTAAGGAGCTTAACGTAACAATTGATGGAACAAAGATTTCAAATGCCGAACAACTTTATGATGCTTTCTTATCTCAACTTTCTTTACCAGAATATTTTGGTAAAAATTTAGACGCTCTATTTGACTGCCTCATAGACTTAGAAGAGTTTGATGCAAAAGAGGTAATAATCAATATTAAAAACTATGATGAATTGCTATCCAAATCAACTCCTCACTTTAAAAAAGAATTTCTCATCGTATTAGCAGATGTAATAGATGAATGGCATTCAAATTCTGATCAACAAAAAACCATGAAAGTAGGCTTTGTCAACACAGATACTTTGTTAGATGACTTATCTGAATTAGGCATCGAATATGCTGTAAAGAATTTTTAGAAAATTTCATCATTTTTTATTACAAAGAATTTTTACTTTTCAGAACGAAATATCATAAAATTATGAGTGAAATATTTGATAAAGCTAATAAAACACTGGAAGAGATTAACGTGGAAAACCCCGTTGATGAATCTTCTTTAGAACAATTTAGAATAAAATATTTGGGTTCTAAAAACATACTTAAAGATTTGTTTGGCGAAATTAGCAAAGTAGCCCCTGAGCAAAAAAAAGATTTTGGTCAGTTAGTAAACTTGCTTAAAAAAACAGCCGAAGAAAAGTTTGAAAACATAAAAGTTGGTTTCGAAACTAAACAAAGCAAGAGTAAAATAGATTTTGACCTTACAGCTCCAGGCTATCAAAGAGACTTTGGCGCTAGGCATCCTATATCAATAGTAAAAAACGAGATAGTATCTATTTTTTCACGCATTGGATTTACAGTAGCCGAAGGGCCAGAAATAGAAGACGATTGGCATAACTTTTCGGCCTTAGGCACACCTGAAGATCATCCTGCTCGAGATATGCAAGATACTTTTTACATCACCGAAGATAAAAATGTTCTTCTCAGAACCCACACTTCTTCTGTACAGATTCGGATGATGGAAACACATCTACCACCACTCAGAATTTTGATGCCAGGAAGAGTATATAGAAATGAAACAATATCTGCTAGAGCACACTGCACTTTTCATCAGATAGAAGGTTTATATATAGACGAAAATGTATCTTTTGCAGATTTAAAACAAGCTATGTTTTATTTTGTGAGAGAACTATTTGGTCAGCATACAGAGATTAGATTTCGACCATCATTTTTTCCCTTCACAGAGCCAAGTGCAGAAATAGATGTATCATGTATGTTATGCGGTGGTGACGGATGCTCCGTATGCAAGCACAGCGGATGGGTAGAAATAGGAGGATGCGGTATGGTAGATCCTCAGGTCTTAGAAAATTGTAAACTTGACCCACAAAAATATTCAGGATACGCGTTTGGTATGGGAATAGAGCGAATCACGATGCTCAAATACCAAATCAATGATTTGCGCTTATTTTTTGAAAATGACATGCGCTTCCTCCAACAGTTTAAAAAAGCATAATGACCTTAGCAGACATAAAAACAATAGCCGTTTGCGGAGCCGGAACCATGGGTGCTGGTATAGCGCAAGTTTTTGCACAGCATCAGTTTAAAGTTGTCCTTTTTGATTTAAGCACTTCAGCCCTAGACAAAGCAAAATCTCAGATTCATACTCAACTCGAAAAAGCAGTAGAAAAACAAAAGATAAGTGCAGCACAACAAAATGAAATCATTAATGCCATCCAATTTACCTCCGACATCAATGAAGTAAAGGGAGAACTTGTGATAGAGGCCATCATAGAAGACCTTGACATTAAACAAAAACTATATAAAAGTATAGCCGCTATCAATTGTGAAGAAACGATTTTTGTCTCGAACACTTCATCTCTTTCTATTACAGCAATCGCAAAAAGCATAGATAAGCCCGAGCGTGTAGCTGGTATGCACTTTTTCAACCCAGCTCATTTAATGAAATTGGTGGAGGTTATAAAAACTCCTTTTACTGCTCCATCTGTTTTGGAAACATTAAAAGAGTTGACTTTAAAAATCGGAAAAACACCTGTATTTTGTCTAGATTCTCCTGGCTTCATTGTAAATAGAGTAGCCCGTCATTTTTATGTAGAGTCATTAGTGATAGCCGAAGAAAAAATAGCACCAATTGAGAAGATTGATTCGTTGCTTGAAAGTGCTGGTTTCAAAATGGGAGCATTTAAACTAATGGATACTATCGGCAATGACATTAACTTTGAAGTTACAAATAGCCTATATAAAGCTTTTCATCAAGCTGGAAAATTTAGACCATCTCGCCTTCAAGAACAAAAGGTAATAGCAGGTCATCTTGGCCGAAAAAGTGGAAGAGGATTTTATGAGTATTGACAAGATATGATGTTATAATATTCGATTTTTTTTTCTTTAGATTCTTAAATATGATTTTGATTCTTAAATTACTGGGAAGCTTAGCTATAATAACATAGTACTGGTAATCAAATAAAATATTCCTTTTTCAGAACCTAAATTATTAAAAAAGAAAGCGGGATTTTGCAAAACAAAATCCCGCTTTCTTTGCACTCAAATCTTACTTCACTAAGTCAAATCTATCTAGCTCCATTACTTTGTTCCATGCTGCTGCAAAATCGTTTACAAACTTCACCTTCATATCACTACTTGCATAAACTTCTGCAAGAGCTCTTAGTTCTGAGTTTGAGCCAAAAATCAAATCAGCGCGGGTAGCAACCCATTTCTTC